>DATKXF010000001.1:0-6069 GCA_035529155.1 Methanomassiliicoccales archaeon
CGGTTTCGTTTTCCAGTTCTTCAACCTGTTCCCCACCTTGACCGCGTTGGAGAACATCGAGATCGGCCTTGCTCTGAAGATCAAAGACCCCAAGGAGTTGAGGGAGCGTTCCCTAAGGTATCTCGATTTGGTGGGATTGAAGGGAATGGAGGCGAAATTCCCCGATCAACTGTCCGGAGGGGAGCAGCAGAGGGTTTCGGTAGCGAGAGCACTGGCGATGGAACCTGAACTGCTGATCGCGGACGAGCCCACCGGAAATCTTGATGCTGAGACGGGCGAGACAATCTGGCAGCTGATAAGGGATCTCAACAAGAAGACGGGGACGACAGTGCTGGCGGTCACTCATTGGGACGAGGCTTCCCAGTTCGCGGATGTCACGATCCGCATCCGATCAGGGAGGATCGAGAGCATTAAGGACAAGGAAGGAGCAGCGGTATGACCCGCTACCTCTACCGAAAGCAGAACAGGGAGCTCCGGAGGATCAAGTTCAGGGCTATCGGTGCAGGACTCCTCATCTTCCTCGCGGTCGCCCTCTACATTGGAATGGGTTCGATGGTCCCCTCAGCTCAGCAGACCCTTGCGAACATAGTGGAGGACCAGCACCTCAGCGATCTGGTGGTGAGGGTCGAATTCGCGCCCGAGAGCAAACTAGCCCAGCTGGAGACCATAGATGGTGTGGAGGAGGCAGAGGCGAGGCTCGACATCGCCTCCAGGATCATGGTGAGGGGCGACCAGGTGACCGCCACGTTGCTGGGCATTAATCCATCAACCCCGCCCAACATCAACATACTGGAGATCCCCCAGGGGAGCGGGACCTACTTCCCCCAGGATTGGAACGACACGATCATCCTAGAGAAGGGGTACGCTGACAATGCTGGCATCGGTGTAGGCGATTCAATCTCATTGCTCAACAGTACTGGTTGGGACGAGAAGATCGTTGTCGGCCTCGCCTACTCGCCGGAATTCATTTTCCTGCCCATCAACCCGCAGTCCATCATGCCTGTGCCCGGGTCCATGGCTGTAGTCTACATACCCGAGCCATCGCTCCGCCAATCGTTCGAGATCCCGACGACGATAGTGAACGAAGTCCTCTTCCTGCTGGACGAAGGGAAGGAGAATTCGGCCAAGCAGAGCATTATCGAGGAGCTGGCCGATAACACGGTGCTTTTCACTCAAACCCAGGACGAACTGTACGGGTACGCGCTCATCAAAGAGGATCTGGCGCAGGGCGAGATATTCGCTGGTGTGATCGCTGGGCTCATTCTGATCGTGGCATTCTTCGTGGTCTACTCGTCCTTCACCCGAATGGTCCAGGAGCAGCGGAGGGAGATCGGGATCACTCGCGCCCTGGGATACCGTAGGGCGCAGGTACTCATGTCGTATGTCTACCTCGCCCTGATCGTTGGCGGATTCAGCTCACTGGCCGGTGTGCTTTTCGGGATCCCGGTGGGGCAGATGTTAGGTGACTACTATGTCGAGCTGACCATCCACGCCTCCGGTGCCGTTTTCATACTTCCCGTGGAGATGGTGGCAACAGGAGCGATATTCGGTCCAATCACCGCCATATTGGCCTCCACGATTGCTGTTTGGAGCACGGTGAGGATGGAACCCCACGAGGCGATCAAGGGAACGAAGAACAAGGTCAGGAAGCGATCCAAGCAGGCCAAGATCAAGCCTCCCCGAAAGATGAGCTACATGCTCACCTATGCCTGGAGGAAGATGACTCGGCAGAAGGGGCGCACCGTGATCATGGTCATCGCTGTCGCATTCTCCGTGGTCATGGGAAGCATGTCCTTCCTGATGATCGCCTCGTTCCAGAACTCCATCGCCGCATCTGTCGATGGCGATGACTGGGACCTCGTCGTGGATTATGCAATCCCCATCGACCAGGAAAACGCGACGTCGATCACATCCCCTTACCTCGAGGATACGGTGATGGTATCGAAGGTATCATCCCTCTGGGAGAACGGGGGGAAGAACGGAACGGCCCTTGTGATAGGCATGAGATGGAACCAGACCCTCCACGAGTTCTCCCTTGATAAGGGCCGGCTGGCCGATGAACCAAACGAGACCATGATCAGCTATGCATTCGCGAGCGACGAGGGGCTATCCCCCGGTGACTCGATGACCTTATCCACGCCGATCGGAAGCTCCCAGCTCACCATCACCGGCATCGTGAATGACATGATCGGTTCCGTGTACGTCGACGATTCTGTTGTGTCGCAGATATCCGGGGTTGAGCTGTTCAGCGGAGCCTACCTTAAGGTGCAGGAAGGCCACGTTGAAGAAGTGAAGCAGACATTCCTGGAATCTCCTCTGGTGGCGAACATCCAGGAGAAAGGCAATATCAAATCGGGCATGCTAGACCTGTTCACGAACTACGAGGAGGTCCTGTACCTGTTCGGTTTGATAAGCGTTCTCATCGCCGCAATAGCGATCTCAAATATCGTGTACGTGAGCGTTCTTGAAAGGAGAGCCGAATACAGCCAGCTCAGGGCCATAGGGTATCAGAGGAAAGAAGTGGCCAAGAGCGTCTACATGGAGGTCATAGTCCTTATCATAATAGGGTCGTTGGTAGCAATTCCGCTCCTTTGGCTCGTGATGGAATCCATGGCGGCGGAGTTCAGGATCTTCTTCCCGATGTACCAGACCATCCTGCATCTGGGCGACTGGTACGGATACGGAGTCATCGTGGCAATGACCTTTGTCTTGGGATTACTGGCCTCGGTGCCCGCAATACGATACATTACCAAGCTCGATGTGGCTAAGACCGTTACCGGAGGGCGCTTTGGCTAAGATCCCAATGGTCTCGAGATCATTATGGTTCGAACTCTCCACCTAGTAAAGATTACAAATGAAATTGAGTTTCGAATTTCATTAGCGAATGGAAATATATTATGAATGCACTCCACCGTTCTTGTGGCCATTGAAATACTGTTGCCTTCCGATCTGGTGTCCATCTTCCTGATAGCCATAGGGTTGCTGATCATAGGGATGTGGACCGCCCTTCTTCTTGGCAAGAAGGTCGACGACCTTGAGACGAATCGGCTGGGAATGATCTACCACATCATAGCGGAATTCCTGACGGGATTGCTGCTGGTGACAGCCGGAGTCTCCTCGATTCTAGATGCTCGCTGGTCACTTGAGGTCAGCCTTGTTGCACTGGGCATGCTGATTTACACGATCATGAACAGCGCGGGGTATTACGCCCAGAAGGGGGAGAAGGCCATGGTTTTCATGTTCGCGTTCCTCGGTGTTCTGACAATCATCGCCATCGTCTCGTTGATCGTTTGAATGTCTTTCTAATGCTAGACAAATTCCGGATCATGATTTCAAACTACAACGATTTCGAATTCTCCGGCTAATAATTTAGAATTCGTATCTTTTTTCAAGAAAGCACGTCGATGAAGCCGAATACCGCCTTCCTCCAATGAAAGGGTTATAACGACAAATTCATTCCCTTGGACGATACCCTCTCTGCTGATTCAAAACGAAATGGGTACAGTCAAAGGTCTGGGTGATGGGGGAGATAGAGACGCCTGACTTGGAACAGCGCGAGACCGAGAGGAGATGGATTTTACACAAGAGATCCGCGGCCGTTCTGGCTATCATCATCATCCTCAACGCGCTCCCCGCCCTGGCCACGGACATGTACCTTGCAGCGCTACCCGAGATGAGCATCGAACTCGATGCTCCTGTCAGTTTACTCAACCTCAACCTGATACTGTTCTTCCTTTTCTACGGCATTGGCCTGCTGCTTTGGGGTCCGCTTTCCGACAAGTACGGAAGAAGACCCGCTCTTATCGCGGGAATGGCCGCATTCGTCATCTTCAGCATTCTCTGCGGACTCTCCACGAACGTCTACGAACTCATAGTATTCCGAGCGCTCCAGGGCATCTTTGGAGGTGTCGCGGTTGCTGTGTCCACGGCCATGGTGAGGGACATCTACGACGGTCATGAGAGGGAGAGGGCATTCGCCATGGTCAGCATGATGATGGCCTTGGGCCCTGTGATCGCCCCGATCGTTGGAGCTGCGCTGCTGCAGGTGATCACATGGAACGGCATATTCTACCTACTGGCAGCAATAGGGATGGTAGCTCTAGTTGGCTGTGTACTCATGGAGGAGTCGATCCCTCAGAGAGCGGACAGGAGGATACTTGCTGCCCTCGCACAGCTTGGCGTGGTCCTCAGGAATCGCAAGTTCTCCAATTTGCTTCCCAGCCTGTCGCCCCTGGGCATTATCATCTTCGTGTGGGTTGGCACCTCCACATATATCCTGATCGATGATTTCGGATTGAGCAAGGGAGAGTTCAGCCTATTCTTCGCAGCGAATGGTATGTTCCTGCTGATTGGACCTTTCCTTTACTTGATACTGGCGAGATACTTCGACCGGCTGAAGATAGTAGCTGCCAGCATTGCGGTAATTGTGATAAGCGGAATCCTGATCATGACCCTGGGAGAGTTAGGTCCAATCCCATTCCTCCTATCGGTGATACCAGCCACCCTAGCAGTATCCGTTACCCGGCCTCCAAGCTTTGACATCGCACTTTCTCAGATGGATACCGACATAGGCTCGGCCTCCTCGATATTCAACTTCCTGTTCATGGCCATAGGAGCGGGAGGAATGATGATCGCATCCCTGGAATGGCAGAGCAGGATAGCGGTCATGGGTATCATCTTCGCCGTTGTGGGCATATTCAGCCTATTCGCATGGCTCGCTGTGTATAAGCAGTACAGCTCGGAACCGGAAGAATCGCATCAACTGGAATCCGTCGGTGGAAAGTAGCTCTTTCATCTCAGTCTCAAATCAAAGAGCTCCTTGAGATCTTAATTGAGAGATGATCATCAACTATCACTGAGGGGGAACAGTTATCTAGAATCAGGGACAGTCAATTATTGAGCTTGATCTCGGGCTCAAACGTGGTGGGGACATGACGGATAGTGCTTCAGGATTGAAGCTAATCAACTTGAAGCTCACAGGGGTTAGGTTGTATGCCTTTATTCTCATCTTAATCGGCCTCATTCTGATTACGATCGAAACAATATGGAATTATTGGGACTTCGTTGGAACATGGAGTACTTGGCCTCCAGATTATATTCATCTCCTTGTTTCTTCGATCATTCAACTGACAGGAATATACCTCGTCTTCGTGGCAATATTCTGCTTCTCGTTCATCATTTTGAATATAATGGAGAGGGAACACCCAGAAGGTACTATGCAGCTGACCTCATATGAAGGCGAAAAGTTCTATGGAGACGACAGACAGAGTACCATTGGGGCAGGTTTGACGCAGCTATCGTGGATCACGGTATCATTGCTCGTCATCGGTTTCACCTTGATGGTCTCGATGATGTTTTATTTGTATCTTGACGCGCTCAATAGGATAGGTCCAGTAGATATCGAAGCTCATGCCAGATTCTTGATCAACGTGTTTGATTTCGCCTTCTACTTCTCAGGCATTTCCATCCTTGTCTATCTGCTGCTGAAAGAACGAGGGAAAAAACGACCTATCATCGATGATGAGTAATTCTTGGTTGGATGAAAATCATTAGAATGACAACGTCCCAATACTAGTAATGGAGATCAAATGACAGAATCGAATCTTAGTGATGACGAACTGTACGAGAAGATGACGAGATGCCTCTGCACCACGAGATGCCTCTCATACTCAGTATGCGCAAAGATAAGGGAGCAGAGATTCTTCTGTGTCAAGGGGAAGAGCCCTACTAACTGCGTTCACGATGAGGTCGGTTGTGCCTGTCCTGAATGTCCAGTGGGAAATGAGCTTGGAAAAAAGAGCATCTACTACTGTAGGTACGATGAAGGAATCTAGGAACGCCTGATAGAGCCAATGAATCATGATCTGGCTCATAGTTTATTGAAGTACTCTTCATCACTTGAATTGGATTCGAACTCCATCGGTTTTCCGCAGATGATGCTCTCCCTCATGTACTTGTGAAGGTCTTCGGGAAGTTTCTCACCGCAAATGCAGATCATGTCCCCTTCCCCCTGGGAATGTGACAATTCCTCCAATTCATCAATTCATAGGATTTTCCATCCAACATGAT
>DATKXF010000002.1:0-26917 GCA_035529155.1 Methanomassiliicoccales archaeon
GCAGTGATGGAAACTCCTGGCAACTTCTTCGTAGACCTCTACCAGATCAGATCAGCGAAAGTGAAGACCGGGGGATGGGACGAGGATGGAAAGGACCCGAACGAACTCAAGCTCAAGTGGGATGGGGGTAAGATTGTCCTAAGGTTCAGTAGTATCTCCGGTTCCGAAGCCAAGAATCTGCTGAGCCGGGTTCTTCCCAATGTCAAATGAAATTCCCTGCCATATTATCATGGGGATAACCTCATAAATAGCCATTTATCCACTCCACAGACATCATTTCGAAGAAAAATGATCATGAATTAATTCAAATCAACTCCTCGAAATCTCCTGAGGACGATGTATGTCCTCACCGACACTGTAAAGAAAAATACGGGATGAAGAAGGACCCATCCTAGCAAATCTTTTACTGATATTCTTAATGGCTCCAGCGTAATTATCCCTCTTATCCAGCGAATTGATATACTTCCTAAAAGAACCATATTCTTTTTGTATTTCCTCAAATCTCCTTGCATTTTCTATGGCGGCTTCGATCTTTGCTTTGTTCCTTACGATCTTGGGGTTGGAGAGCAATCTTTCCTCATCTTTGGGTCCAAATGATGCGACCTTCTCCAATGAAAAATCATTGAAAGCCTTCCTGAACTCAAGCCATCTATCATTGATCAGCTTCCATGAGAATCCTGCGAGAAATATCACTCTCACCATATTCTCGAAGTAAGAATCGTCAGATGGAGGCACTCCTTTCCGGTACATCCAGCTCGGAGGACGCCTTCTTTCGGACGTAGGCTCGCCCATTTCGTTTCCTTCCATGACGCTTCCCCCCCAATTCTTCCCAATTCATTGAACCAATGAATGATCTAGATGCTTCATGGTTAAAAAGGATTTAGGCAAATGGCCAGATCTCCTCAAGAGTATCAATTTGTAGGTAACATTCAGATTTTGGATTAAAGAATTCAGGCAATTGAACAAATTAAAAAATGAAGAATGAGGAGGTGTTCAAATCACTCCTTTCCCCAATACTCATCGGCTTCCTTTTCCATCTTCTCTAGCCGATCATAGTAGTCTGGAAATTCATTCAGATGGGCCAAGGCGATCTTTCCAGTTATCATCAGATCATCGTTGGTCACATTTGTCGCGGGATCTCTGACGCCATGCTCAAGCTCAACGCTCATCCCTCGCTTGAATTGATCGATATCGAATTTATCCCATTTGATTCCCAGTTTCTCTCCTACTGTCTTTGCCTCTTCGTTCGTAATCTTACGGGAAGTCACATTATAACCCCAATAAGAAATGTTACTTAGCAATACTAATTCTTTGTCCCTTGGTCAATAATCGCATTATGAATCCAAATTGAAGTTCGATAGCTTGAGACACATATTCAAAGGAATGCGAAAATGATTTCAAATGGGACCATTTGGCAATTGGCCATTCATCGACTGACCATGAGATAAATAACGTATCGTTACTTTCAATAGATTAAAATAGTAATAAGCTTTGACCGGGATTAACTAGATAGGAGATTCGCTGGTGTCCTAGCTCCTTCATCAGGAAGTCAGGCAAGCTAGAGGAATAATCCGTATTTAGGTAGAAGTGAAGGAGGTGAAAAAGAATGTACAACGACAGGGCACCTAGACAGATGCATAAGGCAGTTTGCTCAGATTGCGGGCAGGAGTGCGAAGTACCCTTCAAGCCCACTGAGGGTCGACCGATCTACTGCCGCGACTGCTATCAGAAGCACCGCCCACCAAAGCGCAATCGATACTGAGAGTCACAATCCATATCAGTAGTTTTTTCATTTTTTATCTTTTTTATTCAATTATTATTTCTCAATCATGCAGGTAGAGTAATCTCTGGAATGGCATTCTGGGCCTTAATGCAGGCTAGAAAGTGTAGCACCAGGTAGGGTTGACCAGTTAGTAGGTAGGCTTAATTTCGAAACGAGGTCCGACATTGTCGATTCTGAAAAAAGTGAAAGGGGTTTAATTATCTCACCACACTCCTCCTGTGAACGCATGTCCATCTGTTACACAACAGCCTGAATATCTCATTTCCACAAATCAAACTGAGATGGCAAAATAAATATTCATTTAAATCATAACCTCCCATCATGGAAGGGCAAGCAGAGGTACGTAGAAGACCAATCTTGGTCACGTTGGTGGGCATCCTCTACTTCTTCTTGGCCATCTTGGCCATCTTTGCGGCCATCGGCCTATTCCTTTTGGAAACATGGGATTGGGGAGCGATCACCCTGGTCTTGGGCGTCATCTATCTCCTCATTGCCTTTGGATGCTTTAAGGGATGGGGCTTGGTTTGGGGACTGGCAATCATATTCGGCATAGTGAACATCGGTCTCAACCTGTACAACATGTACATGGATGACTTCGCGGAGTGGCTAGCCCCGGTCATTAGCATACTGATATCACTGCTGGTGCTGTGGTACCTCTTCACCCCCAAGGTCAAGAGATGGTTCAGGGTTTAATGCTGGATCTAAGAGACTTGAGAGAGTATCCGGTGCACACCATGAGTGAAATGCATCAACCCTAAGAATGAAAAATCGTCCCGCCGCCAGGCGACGGGACTTTTGGGTTTGTTGCATGGTCATTTGTCCTTGCCTGTTACCTTCTCCGTTATCTCGAAGGTGTAATCGGCGTAGAAGACGAAGCCCTCCGGGGCATCGAAGGTCACCACCATCACCGCTGTGTTGGACCACTTCAGGACGCCGTTGAGCTCGAGCATGCCCTCTTCGGTCATGTCGTCGAGGTCCATGATCATGACCTTGTACTGGTTGCCGTTGCCCATTTTCTCCCCCCACCATTATTGGGGCAATTATTACATTCGTCGTTCAGATTAGAATTTCTTACTGTATTCGAGTCAAAGATGATTCATTGCCATGAATTTTAAATCATTATCTTCCGGAAAAGAGTGCGGGCGCCGGGATTTGAACCCGAGTTTTAAGCTTGGCAAGCTTAAGTGATAACCAGACTACACTACGCCCGCTTTCCTGAATCCACTGTATGGCATGACCTCTTATAAACTTTGTTTTATGCTATCCAGTCGTCGCAGATGTGAATAACCCGTCATATGATAAAGATTATTACAAACTAGGCAATACAGAGATGGAAATCAAGTGATTGCCCATGGGAAAACGTTTCGAGGATTTCAAGATCGAGCCTAGAATACTCAAGGCTATTAGAGATATGGGGTTCGAAGAACCCACGCCTGTCCAAGAGGAGACGATTCCGCTCTTTCTTCAGGGTAAAGATGTCATGGCCCAAGCCCAGACCGGTACTGGAAAGACAGCGGCTTTTGGAATGCCAATTATTCAACTCATTAAACCAGAGAAGAAGCCATTGGCTCTGATCATAGTTCCCACTAGGGAGTTGGCGCTCCAAGTCGCGGAAGAGATGGATAACCTGGCCAAGTACTCAAAGGTCAGATCCTTGGCTATTTACGGAGGACAGTCCATAAACCTCCAGATCCAGGCCCTGGAACAAGGAAGGGAGATTATCGTAGGGACTCCTGGTCGGCTGATTGACCACATTCGGAGGGGAACGCTGAGGCTTGGAGAGATACAGTTCGTTGTCCTAGACGAGGCGGATCGTATGCTGGACATGGGTTTCATCGAGGACATAGAGTACATCCTGAAGCATATCAAGAAAGGAGTCAGAACCTCGCTTTTCTCGGCCACGATCCCACCAGAGGTCCGTAGGCTGGCTTTGAGATACATAGAGGATCCTAAGACTCTCATCGTAAGTGAGGACGAACTCACAGTTCCCTCGACAGAGCAGGCCTACATCAGTGTTGGGAGAAAGAACAAGATCTGGGCCCTATGCAGGATACTTGACAAGGAGAAGCCCAAGGCCATTGTGTTCTGCTCCACCAAGAGGATGGTCGACATACTGGTGAGGAAGCTTCAATCATACGGCTACGCCGCAGAGCCCCTTCACGGCGATCTTACCCAGGCAAAGAGGGAGAAGATCCTGCAGGACTTCAAGAACGGTAAGATCAATGTTCTCGTAGCATCGGACGTTGCAGCGAGAGGATTAGATATCGATAATGTCACTCATGTGATCAATTACGACATTCCTGAGAACCCCGAGTTATACGTTCACCGCATCGGCCGAACTGGGCGGGCGGGACATGAAGGGAAGGCGATCACATTCGTCTCCTGGGACGAGAGGCATCTTCTCAAGAACATAACAGATTTCGCCAAGTCCAGCATATCTGAGACCGATGTACCGCAGAAGAATGGCAAGGACCTCGTTCGTAGGGTGTGGGACTTCGACGAGACGTCGGATATCTTCGGTATGGTCAAGTTCCGTATCAACCTCGGCTCCAAGGACGGGATGAAATTCGTGGATATCGGGGACTTCGTCATGGAAGAGGGCGGTGTAAGCAACATCGCAATAGGCAACATCGAGGTCGGCGAGAAAGAGTCTGTGGTCGAAGTGCACAAGGACTATGCAGAGAAGATGATATGGCGCCTCCGAAAGGTAAAATTCAAAGGAAGGGAAATCAGGGTTCAGCCCTTCAGGGACTGAACCTCTCTTTTTATCAATTCAGAGCTGGATAGCGACAAGCATGTCCCGTACTTGGAGGGTCTCGACCTCCTTTCCGCCAAGGGTTAGCTTCTTTTCGACTTCGAAGTAATTTCCGTCCAGCTTGACCTTGGTGCCGTCCGATAGTGCTATCACGAGCGTTCCCGTTTCGATAGATGGAGCAATCTCATAAGGGTCGAACTGTTGGACCTTGGAAATGATCTCCTTGGCCTGCTGTTTGAATTCAGGACCCAGCTTTGACAGCACAGGCTTCAGGTTGGTCACCTTCTCCTCCAGTTCGATCTCGCTCACGATCTGGAGCCTCTTTGCCCTTACGGTCTCCAGGATGTCCCTTTCTACTCCAAGCAGGTATGAGGCCTTCTCTCCCACCAGCTCCACCAGTTCGATCTCATGGTTCAGGGCCATTCCCCTTTCCGATTTCCATTTGCGGATGGCAGAGATCACTTCTTTAAGGAACTCACCCCGCTCCTCCTCGTCCTCGTCGACCAGAATAGGTTCTGGCCAATCGCTCACGTGAACGCTCTTCGCCCCATCCATTTCCTGGAAGAAGCTCTGATAGATCTCCTCTGTGACATGCGGGAGAATGGGAGCCATCATCTTGATCACTCCAAGAAAAGTGGTGTAGAGCGTGAATCTCACACCCATATCGTCCTTGTCGCGGTTGCGGTACTTCACCATCTCAAGATAGTGGTCAGCGAGCTCGTGCCAGGCGAATGCTTCGAGCTCTCTAATGGCCTTGTCGAAGTTGTAGTTGTCGTAATGGCTGGTAACAGACTCCACGAGCCTGCTGAATTTGGAAAGGATCCAAACGTCAGGAAGTTTCAGCTCTCCCCTCGCCGGTTTCTCGTTCACGAAGCTGCTGATGAACCTGCCTATGTTCCAGAGCTTGGTCAGAAACTTCTTGCCATGCTTGACGTCCTTCTCCCTGAATGCGTTGTCCTCTCCTAGGGAGCAGGTGCTCGCGTAATAGCGGAGGGCGTCCGCCCCGTAATCTTCCAGAATGGGAATGGGGTCGATCACGTTTCCCAACGATGAGTGCATGGGAGTGCCATCAGACGACATTATGAATCCGTGGATCATTATGTGGTCCCAAGGCTTCTCCCCGACTGCCAGGTGTTCTCTTAGAATCGTGTAGAAAGCCCAGGTCCTGATGATGTCATGAGACTGAGGCCTCATTGACATGGGAAAGAGCCAGTCGAATCTCTCAGCATCCCGCTCCCAAAAGGTGTTGTACAGTGGAGATATCGAGGAATCCATCCAGGTATCGAACACGTCCTCGCACCCCTTGAGCTCGCCACCGCATTTTGGACACTTTTCCACGGGGGGAAGATCAGTGGTTGGATCGATGTAACAATCCTCCTCACGGGCTGGCACCACCTGCCCACATTCGACACATTCCCATATCGGGATCGGAGTGGCAAAATATCTTTGTCTGGAGATGACCCAATCCCACCCCAGCGAGTTAACCCAATCCTGCAGGCGGACCTTCATGAACTCGGGGAACCACTTGATCTCTTCCGCCTTCTTCAGGACATCATCTTTGAAGTCAAGTATTTTCACGAACCACTGTGGTACCTGCAGGTACTCGATGGGCTCGTGGCATCTCCAGCATATGCTAACGTTCTGCTGCAGCTCCTCTTTCCTTATGAGCTGACCGGCAACCTCGATGTCCTCAATGATGCGCTGGCGAGCTTCTTTGACTGGAAGTCCTTCATACTTACCGGCGACCTCCGTCATCCTGCCCTGCTCATCGATCCCCTTCTCCAGTGGCAGGTTGTACTTCATCACCCACTCCAGGTCATCCTTGTCGCCGATGGTGCAGATCATCACCACTCCCGAACCGAAAGTTGGATCGACCTTGGGGTCCGCGATGATGTCCACCTCCTTTTCGTAGATCGGGGTGAGAAGCTTCTTGCCTACGTGATGGCTGCGCTCCTTGTCCTCGGGGTGGACCGCCACCACTTGACAGGTGCATATCAGCTCCGGTCTGGTGGTTGCGATGATCATGAAATCGTCCGTTCCCTTGATCATGAACTTGATGAAGTTGAGTTTCGTCACGTTATCGGTATACTCCACCTCAGCATCGGCCAAGGCGGTCATGCACCGCGGACACCAGTTCACAGGGTAGGTGCCTTTGTAGGCCAACCCCTTCTCCAGTAGCCTCAGGAACGATATCTGGGTTATGCGGCGGTAGTAGGGTGCATCGGTCTGATAATAGATGCTGGGGTCCATGGATTCCCCAAGGATCTCGAACTGCAAGGTCATCTCGTTGATGAAACTCTCGGCGTACTCGGAACAGAGTTTGATGTACTCCTGTCTGCTCACTGATAACTTGTTGATGCCGTATTTCTTCTCCACCCTCACTTCGGTCGGAGTACCATTCACATCGAAGCACAGCGGGAAGAACACGTTGTATCCCCTCAGCCGGCGGTAGCGGGCCGCGAAGTCTATTAGCGAGTAGCCTGTGGCATGCCCAAGGTGCAGCGAACCCGAGGTGTATCTGGGCGGGTTGTCCACGCTGTAAACGGGGCGGTCGGAGTCGAAGTCAAACTTGTATAGCTCCCACTCCTTCCACTGTTTCTGCCACTTTCTTTCCATGGGAACGGGATCGTACTGAGTCATGGCAGGATGGGAAATGAGCCCAGATTAAAAAAGGTTGTTGGGGAGCTAGCGCCCCCTGCGCCGGTCAAGGCGCTCCTCCTTCTTCTCCATGACCCTTCGCTCAAGGCGTTCCATCAGCTGGATGGTCGTGCGAGTGATGTTCCAGTCGACTGCCTTGGCCACGTAGACTTTGTACTCGGTGGTGAGCCTTCCAGAGAGACTATACTTGGCCGAGTTTCCCCTCTCATGGTACTTGGAGACGTGCATGGTGAAAAGCATGGGGCGGGTGACCTTCGCGATTTTGGCCATACCGGCCTGTATCTCTTTCTCCATGACATCGAGTTCCCTGCGGTCCTCTTCCTCCAGGCCAGTGATCTGCATATAGACCATGTCCCTTTCTCTTAGGGAGGCAACTAACTCTACCATATCGTAGTTGGTCACGATGCCAACTATTTCTTTTCCCATGAGCACCGGAAGGGTGGATATGTTCTTTTCAAGCATGATGCCGACAGCTTCGCCAAGCGTGGTGTCCGGTGATACGGTGGTCGGTGAGTTGACGGCAAGGGACTCGACCTTGATCTCCACCGGGGAGCTGTTCCCAGTTATCTCCCCAACCGTCTGCTTCTGCTTCTCTCTCCAGTTGTATCGAACGATATCCTTCACGCCCAAGATCGCGGTGAGCCTACCTTCATCATCAATAACGGGAAGGGTTCTGATATCGAGATTGCGCATAAGCTCCACCGCGTCCCTGACCGCGTCATCCTCCTTGACGGTCTGGACATCTTCGGTCATGATGTCCGCCACGACAAGGTTCCTGAGGTCCTTGATCTGGGGTATGACCTTGATAATGTCCACCCTGGACACTATTCCAACTATCTTGTGTCCCCTGACCACGGGCATCTGCCTGTAGCCGGTCGAGACCATGTGCTCCGCAACCTCCGTCAGAGGTGTGTCGGTTCTCACCTCTGGTGGGGATTCCATGACCGAGCGTGCCTTCGTGGTCACGGCTACGGTCTTCCTCCTGAGGAGGGTACCGAAGCTCACGATTCCTGCCATTCCGTTCGCATCGAGCACGGGGATTTCGTGCAGATCCTGGGATTTCATCTTGGCTAGGACGTCGTAGAGCGGAGTGTCCACATCAACTGTGTCGAACTCCTCACTCATCATGCCACTCAGCCCCTTCGAATCGATCTTGGACCTGAGTATCTCTCTCTTTTTGATACCTTCTAGTTCCTCAACACCCATTCCAATCACTCCTCACGATCGGGCAGACCCGATCGAAATATGATTCACTCTGAATAAATCGTTCATGCGTTTCCAGGGGGTTATCCCTTTGAAGGGTCGAACGCAATACGTTTTCCTCCTGGCCGGGGATGGATCACTCGCCCTCGAGCATCTCCCCGATATCGTTGAACTCCAAACCGTAGAGCAGAGCCCCGACCACCTCGGGTACGTCATCGGTATGGATCCTTACCTGCTCCGCCGTGTCGCGGTCCCTTATGGTTACGGTACCGTTCTCAAGGGTCTCATAGTCTACGGTGATGCACCACGGAGTTCCAATCTCATCCATTCTCGCATATCTACGCCCAATGGATCCCGAGTCGTCGTAGTATGTGGAGATCCCGCTCAAACGGAGATCCTCATCCACCTCCATGGCCTTCTCCTCAAGACCGTCTCGGGACATCAGTGGGAATAAGCCCACCTTGATGGGAGCAACCTCAGGCTTGAGCTTGAGAACGATATAACCGTCCTCCTTCTTGGTGAAGGCATGCTCCATCACAGTGAACAGGATCCTGTCCAGTCCATGGGAGGGTTCGATTACGTGGGGTATGAACTTATCCCCAGAGACCTTCTCCTTCACCGTGGCGACCTCAAAGAACTTGGGATCGATGACGATATTCTCTCCATCCACCTCAACTGTGATGGGTTCCTCTGCATTGGAGGGGGTCATCTCCTCCAAGGCCTTGCCGATCTTTGCCGATTTGGCCTTGAACTCCGGGCCCAGCAGACCAAACTTGGGCTTGATGACCTCTCTCTCGATCTCCTTCGACTCGTCGAACCGTTTGAAGGCGGTCATATCGGCCTTGGAATACTCTATGTGGCGGGATAAGTCCCAGCTTCCTCGGTCAGCAATTCCAACCAGCTCTGTCCACCCGTAGGAAAGTAGGGCCTCAGCATCCCAGCAGTCGCAGGCATAGTGGGCCATCTCAGAGGAGAGATGCTGTCTGAAACGCATCCTTTCTGGGTCCACGCCGACCATCTTCAGGAACTCGGAGGTGAACCACATGAAGTAGGCGATGGTCTGGTGGGCGATGATGCCTTTTTCCACCGCCTCGCTGACGCTCATCTTCAGCTCCTCGCCGTCCTGTGGAACCAGATTGAGAATCTCGTCCTTGATGTCTTCAAAGGCGTCCCAGCTCTTGTCCTCAGGGTCCACGAAAAGCTCTGCCTCCATCATGTTGAACTCCCTGAGGCGGATCATTCCCTGCCTTGGAGAGATCTCGTTGCGGTAACCTCTCCCGATCTGGATGACTCCGAAGGGAAGCTTCTCCCGCATGTAGCGGTAGAATGGAATGTAGTTCACGAATATGCCCTGGGCGGTCTCTGGACGAAGGTAGCCCACGCGCCCGGAGCCGGGACCGATGGTGGTCCTGAACATGAGGTTGAACTCCTCGGGAGGGGTCAGCTCACCCCCGCACTCGGGACACTTAACATCATTCTTCAGCATCAGGGAATGCATCTCCTCCTTGGAGAGCGAATCCGGATTTGGATGGTAATCGGTGATCATATGGTCCGCTCTGTAGCTCTCCTGGCATCCCCTGCAGGAGACTATGGCGTCAGAGAATTCGTCAACGTGACCCGAGGCCTTGAAGACCATCTCCGGCCCTATGGTCGGTCCATCGATCTCTATGAATCCCTCGCCCAAGGTGTAGGCGTTGCGCCATACCTCAATTATGTTGTTCTTGAGCCCTATACCGAGAGGGCCGTAGTCGTACATTCCTGCCACGCCGCCGTAGATCTCGTAGGCGGGCCACAGGTACCCTCTACGCTTGCAAAGCGAAAGAACGTCCGAAGCATCAACCATTTTCATTCCTCTGCTAGAATGGAGACCACATCAATGTCGTATATCCTAGCGAGTAATCTATCTTTCGAATCACGGACGGGTAGCTGACCGAAATCGTTCTTCCTCATAATCCTGGCCGCCTCTGAGACGGTGGTCTTCTTGAACACCGTGGTGGGACATGGCACCATTATCTCTTTGACTGGTAGACCGGGGATCTCGATCTTGGAGACCTCGTACCACAGCTTCATGACATTGCGAAGGCCCTCCCAAGACCAGTCATCTTCGTCCTGCCCGATGCCCAGATCGGATATGGCGACAGAGCCGTTGATGTGGGACTTGTTGAAGATGTCCCTATCTGTGAGTATGCCAGCTAGCCGTCCGCCGTCATCTAGCACCGGGAGCGCACTGGCCTTGCTTACCTTGAAGGTGACCAATGCCACGGCCAAGGGGGCGTCCTGGTATATTGGTATGCAGGGAGATGAGATAACACTCTCCACCGTCGCGTCCGTTCCGACCTTCTCCACTACCTCAAGCAGGTTCGTGGGTGTAACGATTCCCACGAGCTTGTCGCCCTCGACCACAGGCAGGTGCTTGACTTTCCCCTTGAGGAAGATCCTCGCTGCCTGGTTCACTGTATCCTTGGGGGTGATGATCTCAGGTTTCCTATTCATGATGAGAGCCAACTGATCCTCATCTGGCTTTTCGAATATGTTCTGCCTGGTGATCATTCCCGCGAGGGATCCGTCACTCCTTTTGACCACGGGGAGGCCAGTGAGATTGTGCTTCACCATTATCTTGAGGACCTCGTTCCTGCTGCCCGGAATCTGGGCAACGATGGGGTTGGTGGTCATTACCTCTTCTATTAGGACCATCAATCTTCCTCCGAGGACGCCCGAACAACGAGAACTGGACAGTACGCATGGCGCACGACACGCTCCGCCACGCTTCCCAGTAACAACTTGGACATGCCTGTTCTTCCCAGGGTACCCATAACGATGACATCGTTGTTCTTGGAGGCTTCAACGATCTTCTTCACAGGCGAACCCTCCTCCATCATGGTCGTGACCTCCACCCCGATCTCATTCCCCTTGTCCTTGACGTAATCAAGTGCATCATTCCCCTCCTTCTCCAAGAGGGAGTAGACGTTGACAATGGTGGAGTCCATCGGGAAATTGACGAACGATGTCTGGTCGACCACATACATGGCGGTGACCTTGGCGTTACAAAGCTTGGCTAGATGGATCCCCTTATGGATGGCTGCTTTCGTATACTCGCTTCCGTCAGTTGGTATCAGTATTCTACCGAACAGGCTCACCTCGGTTCCCTCCTTGTTTTATTGCCCTTTATCACCAGGAGTGGATTTGCCGATGCCGAGCGAAGTACTAAATCAGTCACGGCTTCCCCCCTCCTAGGTCCAATTACCAATAGGTCGCAGGGCGACCCGGGCTGGATACCTATTGGTTCATTCAGTTTTAAAATCTTTCGGCCATTCTCAATGACCATTCGAAGGACTGGGTCCACTCTGCCGTGACCCTGCTGTCTGAGAATTCGTCCCGCGAACTCCATCTCCGTCAGCACGTCTGGTAGTGAAATCATCGCGTTGTCCGTGCCCAGGGCGATGGTGATGCCCGCATCGAGCATCCTTGCCAGTGGGGGCTCTCTGCCGAAGAAGAGGTTTGAGCGCGGGCAGACCACCACGGGCACTCCACGATCGGCGCATGCCTCCAGGTCAGAATCCGTGGCCATTGTCATGTGCACAAGGTAGTCCGGCTTGAGGTCCAGTATCAGGTCTATATCCTCGTGTATCCTCTCGCTTGCGTGGAGTGCGAACATCTTTCCGCGATGATGGGTAATATCAGCAACATCCATCAGTTCCGGGTAATCCCAATCGGAGATGCTCGATATGCCCACCCCGTCCACTAACGAGAGGAGGGTATCCATCTCCTCTCGATCGAACCTGAGTTCGGAGGGTCTGCCCATTACCACGGGATGAGCCCCTCCCCATTCGCCCTGGCATAGGAGACGTGACCCGTCTATTCCAGATTCTCTGAAGTCAGCGAAGGCCGAAACGCCTCGCTGGAACATGAGTTCTGACGCCTCGCGAAAGGTATCGCATAGATCCTTCGAGCTCATGGAACGAAGCATTCGGTGCTTGAGTCCATCCGGAGGGGCAACCAGTTCCTCGAGGGACAGTGACAAATCCACCGGAATGCGTAGATCTGCAACGTGGGTATGGGTATTGATGAGCGTTGGAGTCACGATGCCCTTTGCAATGCAGGATGGGGGCTGTCCACGTTCTACCTCGACGATGACGCCGTCTTCGAACCCCACATAACCTTCCACGAATCCTTCAAGTGTGAGGATTGTCCCGGCCACGTATTCCATCGACGGTGGAATTGCAGATATAATATATTTAACCTGATAGGCGTTCGTTCGGAAACGATTATATACGGCCATTTTATTTGGCGGGACAAGGTGTTAACATGGTTGCCAAGATCAACGAAGATGAGTGTGTCGGTTGCGGTGCTTGCGAGGACGCCTGCCCCGTCGGTGCGATCACCGTGGACGATATAGCCGTGGTGGATGCCGATGAGTGCACCGACTGCGCCACCTGTGTCGATGAGTGTCCCAACGACGCCATCGAGGTCGACTGATTATAATCGCCTTCACCAATCTCTGGGTAAAGGATTCGACCTAAACCATTTCCCCTTCGGGACATTTGATTTTTTACCTTTAGCCTATCCAGGTAGGTTTTTCTCTTTCTCGTAATTCTGAGTCATGGATTAAAAAGGGGTTACCCCATCGGCCCATGAATGGACCCAGAGGGGTTTTGGACAGTGATATTGCTGATCTTGGTGGCATTCATTCCCACCATCGTGTTCATGGCTTGGTTTAGAGCGACTGGAAAAAGGACACGGGAACCGTGGTCAGTTGTCATCATGTCCTACCTATTCGGTGCCATCGGTGCGATCATCATTGCCCTTGCTCTGGAGATGGGAGCCATGGCCTTTCTCTCCAGCCCTATCGTACGGGAGTACGACATCTTCGCCTTAGATCCCACCGCCCTCACCTTCATCATGGTTATCGTGGTAGCCCCTATCGTCGAGGAGGCAGCTAAGGCACTAGGAGTTTCCAAGAGTATGACACGAACCCTAGGGACGCCAAGAAGCGGCCTGGTGCTGGGAGCGGCTGCAGGATTGGGGTTTGCTGCCACCGAGAACCTACTGTACGAGGGTGGGGCTCTCATGGAGGGCGGGATGACCGCCTTCATCGCAATTGCGGTGGTCAGGACGTTCTCCTCGGCTCTGATGCACGCTTCGGCGACATCGGTTTCTGGTTATGGAATTGCAAAATCATCCCTAGGTGGAGGTTCATGGCTCCCCTACTATCTGTTGGCTGTGATTATGCACGCCTCGTTCAATCTTTTCGCATCCTTTGGTGAATTGTTCAAGGACACGCTAGGCGAGACAGCGGCGTTGATCGGGCTGATCTTTGCCTTCGTTCTGGTAATAGCATCGGTAACATGGATAAGGAGAAGGATCAGTTCCCTATCCTGATTTTGCCCAGTAGGGATTCTTGATGAACTTGTAGGCCGTGTTGGCAGCGGTAGCGGCCTCTCCACATCCGGTCACGATCTGTTTGTACTTACCGGGATAGGCGACGATGTCACCGCAGGCGAAAACACCTGTTCTGGAAGTGCGCATCTCGGGGTCCACCACAATCTGTGTGCCTTCAAGCTTGACACCCCACTTCTTCAACTCTTCGAGCTCCGGTATGAATCCGATATTGATGACAACCAGATCGACATTGAGGATCAATTCATCATCTTTGTCCGCAACTCTGATGACCACTTCCTCGACCACTTCATTACCCCGTATTTCCTCTATCTGGCCATTCATGATGACCTGAATGCTGGATTTCTCAACCTGCTCCACGATTCCCTCGTCGGCCCGAAACTTCTCCCTCCTGTGGAGGATATATGTATCGGCAACCTGCGAAGCGATCAAGGCTATCTCGAGAGCGCTGTTCCCCCCACCGACGAACAGGACCCTCTTGTCGAGCAAGGTGTCCTTTTCTGGGATCTTATAGGTGACGCCCTTTCCGTAGAATTCATCCTCACCCTTAACGCCCAGTTTCCTTGGCTTGAACGATCCAATACCAGCCGCGATGATCACCGCCTTGCAGGGGTAATCCTTCTTATCGCTTCTCACCAGAAGCTGGCCTTCATTATCGATGATGTCTATTACCTTCTCATCCTCGTGTATCTCACAGCCCATGTGCTGGGCATGCGTGATCATTCTCTCCGCCAGCTTCCTTGCCTGAGTCATTACGAATCCAGGGTAATTGGCAATACCCTTGTCAGGATACAGGCTGGTAAGCTGTCCACCCGCCTCTCCAGCATCTAGTATAAGGGTGGTGAGCTTTCTCGATCTAGAATAGACACCGGCGGTAAGACCGGCGGGTCCCGCACCGATGATGACCAGGTCATGGCTCATTGGTCCATTTTATTCAATTGACTGCCCATAAACCTTGCTGTCCCTGGAAAAGGTTACATATCTACAAACAAATGAAATCGCATGCGAAGGGAGATCGAAGGGGTCCTCATCGAGGTTATCAATGGCGATATAACGCAGCAGGATACGGAGGCCATCGTCAATGCTGCTAACAGTCAGTTGTCGATGACATCGGGAGTGGCCAGGGCCATCAAAAAGAGGGGTGGCGAAGGGATAGAGCAAGAGGCTCTCTCCAAGGCCCCGGTTGTGGTGGGGGACACAGTTGCCACGGGCGCTGGTAAGCTGAAGGCTAGGCTGGTCATTCATGCCGTCATCATGGGAGAAGACCTAAAGACGGACGAATCTAAGGTCTCATCGGCCGTCAGGGGAAGTTTGGTCAGAGCGGATGTGGAGGGGGTGACAAGCATTTCATTTCCAGCTCTTGGGACCGGAGTGGGGGGATTGCCCTTTGAAGTTGCGGCCCGAGCCATGTTGGAGTCAGTAATCGAGTATATACGCGGACCAACGGATCTGACGCTAGTACGATTCGTTCTCTTCGATGAGCGGATCGAGTTGATCTTTAGGAATGCCCTACTTGAGATGGGGGGAGATTATTGAGCTTCCGTTCCTTCATATCCGTCGACATCGAGGCTGGACAATCCTTGCGTGAACTTTGCAAGGAGCTGAAGGATTGCGGAGCGGCGCTTAAGGTCGTCAATCCCGATATAATACACATCACCTTGAAGTTCCTGGGGGATGTGGAGGAATCCGCAGTTGACGATATTTGCGGGGTGATCAAGGAATCGGCAAATGATGTCAGCAGATTTGAGATGAAGCTGCAGGATATTGGCGCCTTTCCAAGTAAGAACAGGATACGAGTTGTTTGGGTGGGCATACCCAATCCGGGACCCCTCAAACTGATTGCCGAAAGGATAGATATGGGTCTATCGCCACTCGGCTTCGAGATGGAGAAGAGGGAATTCAAACCTCATCTAACCGTGGCAAGGGCCAGATCACCAAACGGTATGAATCGGGTCCAGGAGATAATGGAGCGCTGGAAGAACACGGATTTTGGGAACCAGATGGTGGACCGGATCAGGCTCAAGAAGAGCGTGCTCGGACCAAGGGGTCCAACCTACTACACGATCGAGGAGGTAGAGCTCCTCTGATTGATACTCTATCAAGATCCATCGGCCTGTGAATATTAACTGTAAATGTTCTGTTCATAAATGGTTCTGAGCGTCCTCATCTCAGGGATATTATGATGAGGAAAATAAAGGCCATCAAAATGGATAGGAAGGCCGGGATAGAGGGTCTGCCCCTCCAGCTGATGATCATGGTGGTTATCGCCGGTATTGGCACCACGGTGATCCTTGGCTGGATGTCAGGCCTTCAACCTCCTGCCTCCATAGGAAGCGTTCACGCATACCCAGGTGAGGTTATTCTCACAGATGCAGACGGAGATGGGATATTCCAGACAAACGATCTGACCATCCAGGTAACTGTTCTAGATCGGGAAGGCAACGGAATCCAAGGGGCGACAGTCCTACTGGAAGGCGCGGGTGTCTCCTACCTGCTAAGTGATGGCACCGTCCATGGGATGACCGATTCCTCCGGTAAGTTGAGTCTTAGCGGTCTCAAAGCTTCTCTGGCAGGAGGTCCGATGGGGTTCATAACCGTGACAGTCACAAAGAGCGGGTACGGAGCAGAAGATAGGCTGCAGGTGCCAGTGATATGCGAATGATGAAGCGGATGCACGAGGACGGCAGGGCACTTGAAGGCCTCCCCCTCAAGCTAATGATAGTCCTCCTTCTCGTTTCCATTTCCTTTCCCATTTTCATCAATTCCTACCATCAATACACGTGCGTCCTCTCTTCAGAGGTTATAGAACTGGAGATAGAAAGGCTGGAATCAGCAGCCATCTCCGCATTCCTTGGAGGACCGGGTAGCAAGAGGACTGTGGATCTGAATCTCCCTAGGGGCTCCGAAGGGCAGATCATCGCAATCGAAATCGGAGGCAAGTGTGGTACCGCTCAGGCAAGATGCCTGAGATATCATGTCGGAGAGATCAGTGGAACCAAGTTCATCGAAGGCCTTCCCATAGACATCACTTCCTCGAATGGCGATCCGATCCTCGTGAGTTCACCGGGGGCAAAGCTTACTTTTGAGTGTCTTCAGGATGCGACAGGCTCATGGATCGAGGCGCGGGTGTCATCATGATCGAGTTCGTGCTGTCAAAACTGTGGACAGTACTCTTTGGGCTAGCTCTGATCGGCGTTCTGGTTGTCTCGTTCGATTCGATTGATAATGACAATCAGATGAGAGAAATGGAGACGGAGTTGGAGAACATAATGAATGTTCTCGACGGTCTTTCCGATCTACCTCTTGGGTCGAGTCTAAGGGTCTCACTTGATGAATTGATATGCGAGAGGGAGGTTCTTGAATTGGAGAATGGATCTTTGACATTGTCCACAGAGGATATCTCATTCACTAGGGTCTGTGAGGTACCCATTCTGCTCTTTCACCCAGAAAGCGGATTGGAATGGGATTTCTCGATCTGTTTGAGTCATGAGAGTATCATTTTCCTTGAGAGAGATGGATCAGAGGACCAATCCTATCTAACATTTCATCTTGCGAAGAGCTCAATGATCTCCTTGAGAACATTCACAAACCGCTGACATTCCTCCTTCGAGTTGTAGATGTACAGCGAAGCCCTTACACATCCTTCGATATTCCTCGAGCGGAAAAATGGATGGGCACAGTGCATTCCTGATCTGAGAAGTACGCCGCCCATCTCATCGAGTATTGTCGCCACATCGTGGGATTTCATACCGCGGACGTTGAAGGACAGTATCCCTCCCCTCAGATCGGGATCATGGGGTCCCACGATCTCTATTTCGGGAAGATCGATTATGTTTTTAGTCATTTCTCTGTTCAGGGATGTCAAGTGCTGGTCGATCTCATTCATACCGATGTTCATGAGATATCTGATGGCCGGCCCTGATCCGATTATCCCTGCAAAGTTCATGAGCCCCGCCTCGAACTTCTCGGGAGGTGGAAGCAGGTCCATTCCATCGTAAGATGAGAGGCTGACCCCCCCTCCACCCAATATCAATGGCTCCAATTCCTTTTGCAACTCCTCCTTTGCGAAGAGAGCCCCAACTCCCGAGGGACCCAGCATCTTGTGGATAGACAGTGCATAGAAATCCACATCCAGCTCGCGGACATCGACCACATGGTGAGGGGCTGCTTGCGAGCCATCCAACATGACCAATGCACCATAGTCATGAGCGATTTCTATGACCTCTTTTGCGGGTATCGTGGTCCCAGTCACATTGCTGGTGTGAACAAGACTGACCATCCTTACGTCCCTGGACATAATCTCCTTGAATGCCTCTATGTCGAAAACCCCGTCAATCGTTGGAACGAAGCCCCTTACCACGCCCTTGTCCTTGGCAACCCTAAGCCAGGGAAGATGATTGCTGTTGTGCTCGATGTCGGTTGTGAGGATCTTATCCCCTTTCCTGAACGGATATCCATTTGCGACGATGTTGATCGATTCCGTGGCATTCTTGGTGAACGCTATTTCATCCGGTGATGAATTAAGGAAATCGGAAATTGCATCCCGTGATTCGTCCAACCTGAGTGTCACCCGCGTGGCGAGCCTGTGGACACTTCGACCCCCGCATGCCGGATACTCTCTATAGTACTCGTCAATGGCATCAATGACCTGGATGGGACGGAGTGTCTGGCATGCGCTGTCAAAATAGATGAGATCGCTTCCGTACTTGTCGTAGAATGGGAAGTCCTTCCTGATCCTTGCAACATCCATAGATGTCGTCAATGAATCCTAATGTACTATATTCTCATTTCGGAAAGTACAGCGTTTCGGGTAATCGGGGTTTAACGTCCAACACGGTTCTCTCTTGGGAATCTTCTTATCTTCCAAGGCAATATCTGGAAATGAGATGTCATCGCTTTCAGTGAGGATAGCAGGAATGGATTTGGATAATCCTACGATGCTCGCCTCGGGCATTATGGGAGAAACGGGCCCATCATTGGTAAAGATGGCCGAGTGGGGAGCAGGAGCTCTGGTCACCAAGTCCATTGGCACCGAACCAAGGAACGGGTACCCAAACCCGACTGTGGTGGAGCTGCCTTTCGGTTACCTTAACTGCATGGGTCTGCCCAACCCTGGTATTGAAGCCTTTGGGGAGGAAATGATAATAGCTACCAACGCCGGGATCCCAATTATCGGGAGCATCTTCGCTTCTGATGGAGATGGTTTTGCAGAACTAGCAGGTCAAATGGAGGATTACGGTGCTTCCGCCGTGGAGCTCAATCTCAGCTGTCCTCACGCTGAAGGTTATGGCATGGAATTGGGAACCGATCCTCAAACGGTAAGGTCGATAGTCTCCAAGGTGAAGGACTCGATCGGCCTCCCGGTCTTTGCCAAGGTCACCCCCAACACCGAGAAGCTTTTGGATGTGGGGAAGGCCGTCCAGGAGGGTGGTGGAGATGCCGTCGTCGCCATCAATACTGTGAAGGCGATGTTCATAAACATCGAGATGAGGAGGCCGGTTCTATCCAATATTACCGGAGGGCTTTCCGGACCCGCCATCCGTCCCATAGGTGTCAGGTGCGTCTACGAGCTGTATGAGGCGCTTGATATCCCATTGATCGGAGTGGGGGGCATCGAGAACTGGAGGGACGCCCTGGAGTATATCATGGCTGGAGCCTCCGCAATTCAGGTGGGAAGCGCACTGGGCAGGAAGGGTCTAGAATCCTTCAGAGAGATACTGGGAGGCATAGAGAATTACATGAACATCTCAGGTTTCAATAGTATCGAATCGATGGTGGGGGCAGCGCATGAGTGAAAGATCTGTGTTGACCATCGAAGAGGTCGTGAAGGAGACGGAAGACATCGTTACCCTCAGGTTCAGATACGACGGTCATTTCCTACCAGGTCAGTTTCTGATGTTATGGATCCCAGGAGTGGACGAGATCCCCATGTCAATCTCATATCTTGGAAGAATGAAAGGCGTCACGGTGAAGAGGGTGGGGGAGGCTACTAAAGCTCTTTGCGCCCTTGAAGAAGGGGATCAGATAGGGATTAGAGGTCCATTTGGACAGGGTTTCGCAATATCTGAGAAGAGAACGCTGTGCGTGGGAGGGGGAGTTGGAATGGCGGCAGTGATGCCGGCCGTGAGCTCTTTCAAGGACCGGAGACTGGTGGATGTCGCGATCGGAGCTCCCACCAAATCAGAACTCCTATTCGAGGACAGAGCTATCGGTAACTGCCGGCAGGTATTCATTTCCACTGATGATGGGTCCAAGGGTTTCCACGGGACGGTCGTCGAGATGGTCAAGCCCCTATTGGCGAGCGGTGAATATCAAATGATCCTAGGATGTGGCCCAGAGATGATGTTGGACGCACTCCACAAGATCTGCCTTGAAGTCGGCGTGGATTCCCAGCTCTCCCTGGAGAGGTTCATCAAATGCGGTGTGGGTCTCTGCGGGTCCTGTGCGATCGACGGCATACGGGTATGCGCTGATGGGCCAGTCTTCTGGGGAAGCGAGCTGACGAAATACTACGAGTTCGGCAAGTGTAAAAGAGATCAGTCGGGCAGAAAGACCCAGCTTTGATCAGTCGGATGAGAGAACTTTCTCCACGATGCGGCGGAACTCGTTGTCGTCGACGATCCCATTCTCCTCTCCTTTGATCTTTACCCTTAGCAGGATCTCGCAGATATGCTCTTCTGAAGTCTTGTATCCAAGCTCCTCGATCCTTTTCTTGATGTAGGTGATGCCACTATGCTTTCCCATTCTGAGCTGCCTGCGATTGCCCACTGCTTCCGGCGGAATGGACTCGTAGGTGAATGGGCAATTGAGAACCGCGGCAACATGAATTCCAGATTCATGAGCGAAGGCATTCTCCCCAACAAGCGGTTGATTCCGGGGCATGGGGTTTCCTGTGAAATTGGCGACCATGTCCGAAAGCTCCTTGAGTCGTGTGGTATCCATGCCCATATCTGATCCATACAGATACTTCATGGAGACGACGAACTGCTCGAGGGGAACATTGCCACCCCTTTCCCCGACCCCGTTCACCGTGGTAGTAATGGCCTTGGCCCCACTCTTCACACCTGCGATTGCATTTGCCAGTGCCAGACCGAAATCATTGTGAAGGTGAAGAGAGACAGGAGTACTGACCTCATTGACGACCTTCGAGACAATTGTAGTTATCGCCTCGGGCGATGCACAGCCAACGGTGTCGGTGAGGCCCAGCCTTTCCGCTCCCGCTTCCTCGCATGCCTTGAAGAGTTCGACAAGGAAATCCAGATCGGTCCGTGAGGAATCCTCAGAGCTGAGGCTGGCCCTGATTCCCCTTTCCTTGCAGTATTCTATAGCGTCGACAGCCATCTGCACAATGCATTCTCTCGGCTTCTTGAGTTTGTACTTCAGGTGAATATCAGAGGTCGCAATGAACAGGAGTGCCATATCAACCCCGCTCTCCACAGTGGCATCTATGTCCTTCTTGACCAGCCTGGACAGTGCCAAAATCTCAGCGTTCAATCCCAGAGATGTGATCTCCCTGATGGAATCGAACTCATTCTCAGAAACTGCTGGGAATCCAGCCTCGATCTGAGGTACCCTTATTTCGTCCAACAAGGTGGCTATTGCGACCTTCTGTTCAAGGTTGAATGCCACTCCTGGCATCTGCTCTCCATCCCTTAAAGTGGAGTCGTACACCACTATATCGGACAGTTCAAGAGAGGGGTTGAAAGGACTCAGAGCGCTGGGTTCCATGGTCCACCAAAAGGCTTTGGCCTTTTCTTTAAGTTTTCGACCGCTCACTTCGACAATCATATAATTGCGGTCCTCATCTTAAGAAATGACCAAGCTTTTAGAGATCCCGTGAAGGGCTCCTCGATCAATCTTTGATGTCACGCATTGACGAAAATGGGATGTGATTTGATGTCTAGGCTGTCAAGGGAGCAATTATTCATAGGAGGGCCCGATAACCGAGATGGAATGTCACAAAAGGATATTGTCGAGAAAAGTGGAAGGTTCTTCAAGATAGCACATGGCAGCCTCTCCATCAGTGTACCTTACAGCATCTTCAAAGGGAACACGGCAGTGCTCGATCCGGAAGGTGTCGAGAAATTCCGGAATATTCTATCCTCGAGATATCCTTGGCTTTCCAGATATGCTCTGGACATAATTTTCGAGAACGCAAGGGTTGAAAGGGAGCAGAAGATCCAGCAAATGCAGTCGGTCGCTCAGAGGGCCAGGGGTCTACTGGATAAGGGATTCGTTGAACGCTCTCTCGCTCTTCTCGACAAACACATCGAGCAATGTCCAGATGATGCGGATGCTTTATATGTTAGGGGTGAAGCACTCTGTCGAATAGGACGAATGGAAGAGGGTTACAGCTGCATTTTAAAAGCTAGGTTACTTTCAAGGAGCTGATTCAACCTTCCACTGATCGAAGAAGGCGTTGATGGCCTCTGTGACCTCCCTAACCGAGGCGCCCCACTGCACCACCACGATGTTCTCATCGATCACGTGATCGGACTTAACCTTGCAGCATTTCACTATTGTCGGGACCCCGTCCCGGGGTGCCAGATCCCATGGACAGATGTTGATGAGTTCCGGCTCCTTCCTGTAGATTGACCTGAAGATCCTGGCCGATAGGTCGCACCCGATGAGGTCCGTTTCGATGTCCAACTCTGGGGTTTCATCCAGGAAGAAATACCTCTTGTCCGAGGTCATGTTGGATGCCTTACAGGGGAACATCACCCCCTCGTTATTCACATCCTTCGCTAGCCCGTTGAGATCGATTTCCTCCAGAATAGGGAGTATGGGGAGGCCGATGTAACCAGAGGCGAGGGCCTTTTCCACAAGGCAGGATAGCTTCGATGGGCGAGGAGGCACAACATCAAGCACCCTCAGTTTGATTGGCAAGATATCCTTGACAAAGGAGACGTGGTTGAACATTCCCTCGACTACAACGACCTTGCCTGGATGGGCATCCGCCAATCGCGCCAGATGAGATGGATTCAGTACGTCCACCTCTTCATCCTTCACGAAGATCGTGTTGTCTGGAAGGGACACTATCTCAAACCTTATTATGGGCTTGAATAACTCCTTGGTATTCTCTTTGATGACCCGGATAACGGCCATATCATTACCATTGGCCAGAATGAGGTGATCCGTCCTGGTGTATGCCTTTCGCCCCTTCATCTGGAGGGCGATCTCATCGGCATCGAGATCGAACTCGACTCTTCTAATTGATACGTCCTTGCAATGATCCGGGATCATCAGTCTTGCAATGTATCGAGACTATATTTCTTTATCAGTCATCGAGTTGGCGGACGGTTCACATATGAAAAGGAAAAGATTGATAATCGATGAATCGATATGGACCATTAGATGCCGGGATGACAGAGCGGCTATGTGGCGGACTGCAGCCCACATGGTGGATATCCGTACACCCGAGTTCAAATCTCGGTCCCGGCCCCATATCCCTTCTTCTCGTTCCAATAGGCTCCGTTCAACCCAAAGTATTTTCTCCGAGTTAGGTCATGATTGTGAGCGATATCCAACGAAGCTACGGTGAATGTATGGAAAATAAGATGCTGATACTTTTATGTGTTGACGGATCAGAGAACTCCAACAGGGCAGCCTCTTTTGTGGCCAGATTGGCAGCCTGCTCGAACATGAGGGTCACTTTGCTCCATGTCGTTCCCGAGAAGGAGGCCATAGATCACCTGGATGACAATCAGGAGGTTCGGAGTGGCGCCATCGAGGATCGGATCGAGTTTGCGGTCAACGCTTTGGATGATGCCGGTGTGGATTACATCGAATCCGTACAGATAGGTAATCCAGACGAGGTGATCGTCGAGATGTCAAACAAATACGATGGCATCGTTATGGGTTACAAGGGCCATGGGGTGATCGAGACCCTTTTCATGGGTAGCGTCACGGAGAAGGTAATGAAGGATTCCAAGAAACCAGTAATCCTCGTACCATAGCCTTCATCCTAGGGTGGACCGATGATATTTGACTCGATTTTGGACACGGTGGGAAATACTCCGATCGTCAGACTGAAGAAACTTACTGATTCCAGATCCGCAAATGTCCTGGTGAAGATCGAGTCCTTCAATCCCATGCATTCTGTCAAGGACCGTGTTGCGCTGGGAATGATAGAAGATGCTGAGGAGAAAGGAATACTCAAACCCGGGATGACCGTGGTGGAACCCTCCTCTGGGAATACGGGCATAGGTTTGGCAATGGTGTGCGCGGCCAAAGGATACCGTCTGATGATAGTGATGCCCGAGAGCATGAGCGAGGAGCGGAAGAAGCTGATGAGGGCGCTGGGGGCAGAACTGGTCCTGACTGCAGCGAAGGGGGGGATGAATTTGACGGTGGAAAAAGCCAAGGAAATTGTCAATTCCAATCCAAATACCTTCATGCCGCAGCAGTTCGAGAATCCGGCAAATCCCAAGGTGCACGAAGAGATAACCTCGAAGGAGATACTCTCGGAAGTTCCAGATCTGGATGCCTTCGTGGCCGGAGTTGGCACGGGGGGCACCATAACGGGGGTCGGTCGCACCTTGAAGAGAGAATCTCCTCGAACCCTAGTGGTGGCAGTTGAGCCGGCTAGGTCTCCCCTGCTTTCACAAGGAAGGTCAGGCCCACATGGAATTCAGGGAATCGGTGCTAATTTCATTCCGAGCATACTCGATATGGACGTTGTGGACAGGGTGGTCACAGTCGAGGATGAGGATGCGATCGAGTGTGCCAGAAGGCTGGCTAGGGAAGAAGGGATCTTGGCCGGCATTTCGTCCGGCGCGGCCCTATTCGCATCCTTAGAGATTGCGAGAGAGCTCGGACCGGGAAAGAATGTCCTAGTGATCCTTCCGGATAGCGGGGAGAGGTACCTATCGACTTCGCTTTGGTCCGATAGCCTCTGAGAGGACAATCAACGTCTATTTTCTCGTGTTTGTCAATCTTTGTTCGAGTGCATCCAGCCATTAGATTGAGAGGCAATCTAGGACGCTGAGATGATATTGCGGATCATGATTCTGTATCCAGTCATAGAATTGGAGCCAAAAGATATTAGTCCACATTGCTATTTGAGAACTGACCCATATGAGCTGGAAGGATGATGTAAACACAGTCCTCGAAAGGGATCCCGCACCGCGTTCGTTCAAGGAAGCCATGTTCTTCAGCCAGGGCGTTCACGCCGTCATCATCTATCGTATCTCTCACCGCTTCTGGAATAAGGATAAGATAACCATAGCACGAGCTCTGAACTACTTCGCCCATTTTCTCACGGGGGCGGACATTCATCCTGGTGCGCAGATAGGGAAGGGATTCTTCATAGACCATGCCACGGGGGTGGTGATCGGCGAGACGACCGTGATAGGTGATAATGTCTCGGTATTCCAAGGGGTTACGCTGGGGGGCGTTAGCACCTCCAAGGGAAAGAGGCACCCCACTATCAAAGACAACGTGGTGGTCGGTGCTGACGCGACAATACTTGGCAATATAACCATAGGGGAGAATGTCAAGGTAGGGGCAGGGTCCGTGGTGGTCAAGGATGTTCCGCCAGACTCTACCGTTGTGGGGGTACCAGGAAAGGTGGTCAAGCGTCAGGGCGAGAAGAAGGTGGATCTCAGGCATGATCAGATTCCCGATCCGATCCTAGACGCGATGATGGACATGGTGGACACAATTCACAACCTCGAGCACAGGATCTCGGTACTGGAAGAAGCCCTTAACAAGGAAGAATGATTTTTTTCCGTTGCAACCTCGTTAGCAAAGGCCAATCCAGATATCAAAACATGAAAAATGAGATATAAGTGGAACAATCTTCGCATTCTGAGGCGAAGGCGATGACCCTGAAGGTGTACAACACGCTCTCGAAGCAGAAAGAGGACTTCAAACCGATTGATGACAACAAGGTCAAGATGTACGTCTGCGGAATGACGGTGTACGACGACATGCACATGGGTCACGCCCGTTCCATAGTTGTCTTCGACATGATCGTTAGATATCTTCGCTGGAAAAGCTACGATGTTACCCACGTGACGAATTTCACGGATATCGATGACAAGATCATCAACAGGGCAGCAGAGCTGGGGATTCCCCCCCTGGAGCTATCCAAGATGTATATAGACAAGTACTTCGAGGACGTGGATTCCCTGGGTATCAAGAGGGCGGACATCTACCCCAAGGCATCGGAGTGCATCCAGGACATAATTGATATGATCGCTAAGATAATGGAGAACGGCTTTGGTTACATTGCCGAGGACGGCTCAGTCTATTTCTCAGTGGACAAGGTCGATAACTACGGCCGCCTCACCGGCCAGAAGCTCGAGGACATGGTTTCTGGAACTAGGGTGGACATTGAGGATGCTAAGCGAAATCCCATGGACTTCGCCCTCTGGAAGGCAGCGAAGCCGGGGGAGGTCGCATGGGATACTCCCTGGGGCAAAGGCAGGCCCGGCTGGCACATCGAATGTTCAGCCATGAGCCAGAAATATCTCGGCGAGAGCTTCGATATCCACGGCGGCGGCCAGGACCTCATCTTCCCCCACCACGAAAACGAGATCGCCCAGTCAGAAGGGGCAACCGGGAAACCCTTTGCCCGCTACTGGCTCCACAACGGGTTTGTCAACATCAACCAGGAAAAGATGTCCAAGTCCCTCGGCAACTTTCTCTCCAATCGGGAGATCCTGAGCCACTACCATCCTGAAGTGGTGCGCATCTTCCTCCTCTCCAACCACTACCGGAGCCCGGTGGACTTCTCTGGCCAGAACCTCCAGGAGGCGAAGTCTCACCTGGAGAGGTTTTATGCGCTGCTGAAAGACCTGAAGGACCTGCAGAAAGACTGCACAGACTCAGCATCCATGAATGAACAGGAACATGAGGTCCAGCAGATCATCTCAGAACTTCCTGACAGGTTTCAGGAAGCCATGGATGACGACTTCAACACAGCCGCAGCCCTGGGCAACCTCAATTTCTGCCTGCGCAACGTGAACGGATGGCTCAACCAGGTAAAAAAGGAAGAGAGGAAACAGGTCCCCCGTGCCCTCATGAACGAGGCGACTCATACCTTCTCAAAGATCGGCCAGGTGCTCGGTCTCTTCCTGGAGGACCCTGACCACTACTTTGACCAGCAGAAAGTAGAA
>DATKXF010000003.1:0-20440 GCA_035529155.1 Methanomassiliicoccales archaeon
TGCGGATCCTTTTCACTTGGATATCGAAGGAACCGAATCGTCTCTTGCCGCTCTCGGTCAGGATTGCCCCCCGCCGGGTATTCTCCACACTCCCCTCTTTCACAAGCTTATCGAGAACGGTCCTCGTGCTTCCCTCACCGACCCCCAATTCTTTGGAGAGTGCCTTTCTCCCTATAGGTCCCTTATTGCTGATGATCTCGAAAGCCTTCCAAATATGATAACTGGAGAACTTGGGAGTAGGGCCGCCCCCCGCGTAGGAGTTCAACCTCAGAGCCATCTAAGGATGGATAATTCATCCATCCTAATAAATCATATGCAGAATTCCTTCAAATATCATGAATCTTGAGGGCGAATTATAATTGTTAAGATTGGTAGCTGGAATTACCTTCTAATCAGCGTTAACATTTTTTAGAAACCTTTATTATCATTATAAGCTTACGCTCTTTTGTATGCCAGACAACTCCGATCCCTTCATAATAATCGATGATGTGACTAAGAGATTCGATGGCACCCCAGTTCTCAAGAATATCAGCGCTGAGATACGACCGGGAGAGGTACTCGGGCTCATCGGTCGCAGCGGTTCTGGAAAATCAGTTCTCATTCACATGCTCCGGGGAAGTCCTGATTACAGGCCTGATTCTGGTAGAGTGCTCTACAGGATAAGTCATTGCGATTCATGCGGCTGGATAGACATGCCCGATGGCAGGACCTGCCACATGTGCGGTTCTTCCACCGATATCATGGACATTGATTTCTGGGGATTGGATGACCGAAATCCTCTGAAACTTGCTATGAAGCAGAGGATCGCGATCATGCTCCAGAGAACATTTGCGCTCTTCGGTGAGATGACGGTAATCGAGAATATCTTCGAGTCCATGGGTGAAGGGATTGAGGAGAAGAACAAGGTGAACAGGGCCATCCAGCTATTGAAACTCGTGGACCTGACACACCGTACCATGCATATCGCCAGGGACCTTTCAGGCGGTGAGAAGCAGAGATGTGTTCTCGCACGGCAATTGGCGCGAAACCCGATACTCTTTCTGGCTGACGAGCCGACAGGCACACTTGACCCCCAGACAGCGGATATCGTCCATAAGACCCTTATCGATGCAGTCAAGGAAACCGGTATGACCATGGTTGTCACATCTCACTGGCCAGAAGCGATCAAGCTCCTTTCTGACAAGGCCATTTGGCTTGAAGAGGGCGAGATTAAGGGCCAAGGTGATCCTGCCAAGGTGACCAGTGAATTCATGGAAGGATACGAACTCACAGCAGATCACGAGGTTGAGGTGGGTAACCCCATCATCCGGGTGGAACATGCTAAGAAGTACTTCTACTCGATTCAGAGAGGGGTAATTAAGGCCGTTGACGACGTCACATTCGATGTTGCCGAAAAGGAGATCTTCGGTCTTGTGGGGCTAAGCGGTGCTGGTAAAACCACATTATCTAAGATGATAGCTGGTATACTCGATCAGAAACTGGTTGCGGGAAGGATCGAGAAGGATCTCAGCATCACCGTTGGTGCTACCGAGACCAGTTCCGACACTTACATCCAACCTGGAGCACACGTCCGAATCGGCGATGTCTGGGTCAACATGTCAGAGTATGGACCAACCGGGAGGGGAAGGGCGACGCCCTACATCGGGCATCTTCACCAGGAATATTCCCTGTATCCATTCGACACCATACTGCAGAATCTGACGGTCTGTATTGGCATGAAGATGCCCGCCGAGCTGGCAAAGATTAAGGCCATTCAGGTTCTGAAGGGTGTGGGCTTCTCCGACAAAGAGGTGAAACGCATACTCTACGCATACCCAGATACACTGTCGGTGGGCGAGAAGCAGAGGGCGGCTCTAGCCCAGGTATTGATAAGAGAGCCTAGGATAACCATCCTCGATGAACCGACTGGAACCATGGACCCGATAACCAAGATGGCGGTCGTCGATTCAATTCTCTCCGCGAGGAAGGAACTCGGTGAGACATTCCTTATTGTAAGCCACGACATGGACTTCGTTCTCAATGTCTGCGACAGGGCGGCACTCATGAAGGACGGTAAAATCGTTGCGATGGGCGACCCCGAGGAGATCATTCCCCACCTCACCGAGAAAGAGACTAAGATCATGTTCGGTGGCGGTGTTGAGGCTTGAAGTCGCGAATCGGGCGACATTTGAGTTTTGTTGAATGCAGGGAAACTAGGGGACTAGGAGTAGGCGGCGGTCTCGCTCAGAGAGCGACCATATCGGAGAGCGGCAGGGATGTCGTTGCGGTGGCAATGGGCCCCGGAAAAAGGCACATTACCAAGCCAGTTTGCGAGATAACCTATGCACTTAGAGAGGAGGGCATAGATACCTCGGTCATCGTCATAAATGCCGGGTCGGGAGTTCCATCGGACGCACCGGATGTGAGTACCGGATCCCTTTTCGGATTGGATCCCATTGAGGTAGCCCGCATACAGCAATTCAGACTTGCACTTATACATCTGGGCAATGTGAAGAATCACATTATCTACAAGGCCAGACTCATCCTCAGGAATGTGGATATTCCAGCAGTAATAGTCTGTCAAGCACCCGTGGACTTCGAGGACTTCGCCAAAATCGGTGTCAAGACGCGTTTCGTCATGCCCAAACCTGAGCACACAGGTACAAAGGGAACGATCATGGACATCGTTACAGGTGTAGTTCGAGGAGTCACATGTCCCCAGAACAAACTTGACGAGATCGTCTCGAAGATCAACAGGAATCTCGAGGCTGCCAAGAAGTAGTCTGTTCCGATCACTCAAGATCGAAACCCACAAGATGGGTCCAGTGTTTTGTCCTCTCGTAATCCATCAAGCATCGGACGTGGTGATCGCTAAGGGTGGATATGCTTCCTGACGCCACCCTTGTGACGCCATCGATGTCTTCGATGTATCTGAATTCCATCATCGGCATCACAAAAATGGGATTCCCCTTCACCTCCGTATCCGTGTAGATGACGAAGTCTTCCGATAGGAAATGAACATCCTCCTTTCCCATCAATTGGCTCCTCCTTTCTTCGTTGACGAACTCCCCAATGATATTGCCATTTTCATCTACCATTATCAAGGGTTGTGAGTCCCCAAGGATGTCTGTTTGTGACTCGAACACGATAATCAGTGAGACATCCCTGCTTAATGATTCCCAGACTCCTAAGTTCCTGAATGGGATCAGACCACCCACTGCGCCATTGGACTCCGCTTCCTTCTCCAGTTGGACGATCTTCTCCTTGAGTTGAGGGTCGAGGAAGATCATATCGATTACCCCCGGTAGTTGTCTGATCCTGGCTTTGACTTGGGTAAGGATATGGTCCCTGTCCATTACCTCTTGAAGATACTGTTGATTAATAAAGATATCATCGCAATGAACGATTGATCATTCACTCGATATAATAATGAAAATTGATGAACACGACAATTGCCTTAATAAAATACTCAAACTTACGAATTCGTCTTTGTTCGAAAAATACGATTATAGTTATTTTCAAACGAATTTCTGAATCCAATTAAAAATTACGACGATTGCAATATGTAAATTAAGAAAAACTCTAAAATATGATGTTCCTTGTCAATAACAGATTCACTCATTGGATCATCAATCAACTACAATCGTCGAAATCATCGGATGATAAAATGCTGATTTCGCGGCATGCCGGTGATTCAGCGATAAACCGGAAGGAGGGAACAGCATTTCGGTAGAACAGGATTCACAGGCATTGCAGGAGACAAAGATATTTGGTATGCAGGTATCAAAAGGTAGATGGCTTTTCGTACTTATTGGCCTAATAATCAACCTTTGCCTGGGTGCAATCTACTCCTGGAGCGTGTTCAGAAAATCATTGGAGCTTGAGTTCTCCGCTGGGGCGACGGAGAGCCTTTGCCTTTCATAGTTTTCCTAGCAGTGTTCGCATTCACCATGCCAATGGCTGGAACTCCCCTGGATAAGTACGGGCCTAGGAAGCTAGTGGTCATTGGGGGGCATACTCGTGGGAGTGGGTTGGATACTGGGAAGCCAGGCCACATCCATGGAGATACTCGCATTAACCTACGGGGTGATCGGAGGTCTGGGTGTGGGGATAGTATACAACTGTCCGATAGGCGTTGTGGGAAGATGGTTCCCCGAAAGGAGGGGACTGGCGGTGGGCATCACCGTCCTTGGTTTCGGCCTCTCCCCGCTCATAACCGCGCCCATAGCCAACTCCCTCATTCAATCCGCTGGAGCGTTGGACGCCCTTTGGATCATGGGGCTTGCATTCCTTGTCATACTGGTCCCTCTTGCATTGCCCCTCGCTTTCCCACCGGCCGGATGGTCCCCTCTCGGTTCTGCTCAAGGTTCCTCTACCTCAAGCGATAGGTGGTACAACAGGAATGAGATGATCCATACCCGGAGCTTTTGAGGACTTTGGATCTGCTATGTCCTGGGGACACTCGCGGGCCTCATGGCCATCGGGATTAGCAGCTCGGTAGGTCAGTAGGTATTCGAGGTGGACGCTGGAACAGCAGCTGCTCTTGTAGGAGTCTTCGCGATCTTCAACGGGATAGGTAGGCCAATATTCGGAACCATGGCCGACAAGCTTTCCCCCAAGAACGCGGCCATCCTCAGCTTTGGACTGATATTCGTTGCATCCATCCTGCTGCTCCTAGGTTCATCGCCTGGAGCATTGGCGGTGTATGTCATAGGCTTCTCCATACTCTGGCTATGTCTAGGGGGTTGGCTTGCCATAGCCCCCACCAGTACGGCGACCTTCTTTGGAACCAAACATTACGGTCCCAACTACGGTGCCGTGTTCACTGCCTATGGAATCGGAGCAATTACGGGTAGCCTAATGGCCGGCAATCTCAGGGATCTTATGGGGAGTTATACCGCAGTCTTCATGCCGGTTGCGATACTGGCGTTGATCTGTGTGTTCATCGCATTTGTGATGATGAGGAAACCCTCGAGCTCGTGAGTCCATTATACGGTTGTGACTTCCCGCAACCGTCTGAAGCCCTTTTCGAGAAACCTCTTCACACTTTTTCCAACATCGAATATCATGATATCCCATCCAGCAATGGTACGAGGGGAAAACATATTTAATTCTGCTCGCAATGCTGGATGTGTATATGATCATCACTGTTAATGGAAAGGCCATCGAGGCGGATGATGATGCTGTTCTGGGAGAATTGATCGAAGGTCAAATTTATCATCCTGGTTCGAATATAGCCATTGTCAGGTCCGTGGAACTAGTCAAGAAAGAGACCACAGATTTCGAGCTGGCCACTTCCAAGGGGTCAATGATACTCAGGCTGAATGACTCCCGTTTTGCAAATATCATGGAAGGATTGATCCCAAAGATCGTGGGATTGGCCATTAGGTGGCGCACCTCCAAACTACTCGCCATAGGGTCGTTTAGCACAGATATCGAGGTGACCAGGGGACTCTTCAAGTTCAAGCGATACGATTGTTTCTTCTCCCTAGGGGGGTTCGACAATAGCACTTCCTATATGATGATCTCAAAGGTAGATCACCAGGGTCAATACGGGGTCGAGGGAGGGGTGTTCGGAAGGATCACCAGAGGAAGGCACCTACTGGATAGGCTGGATGAAGGCGATCAGATCCTGGACATAAAACCAATCGTATTGGAGATGAAGGAGAAGGACGCCTTCGTGACCAACGACCTCAAGACCAAACTCGAAGACGGTATGTCCGTCGAGACCTATGTCTCGGTGGTCCTTTCACCCCAATCCCCGATAAGTTCGGAACATTTCCTGGTACTATCAAGGAGGGGGCATCTTTCCATCACCGAGACCACCTCCACCTACAACGCATGCTCGGATAATCTGGATGTCTCGCTAATGCCCGAGAAAGTCGTGGTCAGGGACGCAAACACTGTCACCGTCAGGCATGAGGGTGCAGGCGAGGGAAGGGTCTACTTCTACAAAGTGAGAAGGCAGCTCAATCCCTCCCATTCGCTGATAGGAGAGGTCGTTAAGGGCAAGGAGTTATTCAGATTGGTGAAACCGGGGTCCGAGGTTACCTTGACCACCACCCCGCCCCGGATCATGACAATAGGGATGACGCAGGGCCAAGGCCAATCGTTCTTGGAGAGCATGGGATTTACCCAGGTAAGGGCCGGCCTGGAGGATGATGATTCTATCATTGTCGAGCAGGAGCCGGAACTCACCATGGATGTCATTGGAACGAAGGAGGTCGAGACATTCGGCGTACCCCCGGACTCGATCAATGTGCTGGGTTTCTCGAAAGGCATGTCCCCCAGGGCAGTCCATTATATTCGAAAGATCACCGGCCTGGACCACAAGCCAGTGGGAACATTGAAGGTGCACTTCACCTATCCAGGAATGCCCCTAATTACCTTCGAGGGCAACCAGAAGGAAGGGCTTAATTTGGCCCCCGAGAAGAGCTTCGATGGTGTCTGCAGGAAGGGTGTGATAGGTGTTACCAATCAGTCTCGACCACAGAAGGGGTTGATAGGGATGAGGCTAGACGACAGCGATGAGTTTGGCCCCACAGGAGAGGAGAGATACGGCACCAGCATCGTGGGAAGGATAGTCAGCCCCATCGAGAGAATGATGAAGGACATCAAGGACGGTGATGTAATATACGTCAGAGAGGTCCCTGATGAAGGAGGGGAGTAGAGATGAGCGATGAGACCGAGACAAGGTTGATCGTGGTGGCACCCGATTCCGAAATCACTCCAGACCATGTCGCGCGGTTCATACACGCACTGGAACTCCCCATCACCGTGAAGGAGACATGTTACGGCGCCATAGTAGAGGGCAAGAAGGAGCTGGTCAGGAAGGCGCTGCAGGAGGTCAGAAAGCTGGACCCAAACCGTATCTGCTCAAAGATCAGGGGATTTCCCATGGGAGACATGCGGAGGTGCCGAGCTCACCATGGATCTCGTCCAGGTTTCCCCCAACTGGAAAAGGAATGGGAGACCCTCCCGCTCATCGCCGAAGGGCTCAGGTCGGCGGAACAAGGGGAAAGGATCGAAGAACCGGAACGCAAGGAGAAGCTGCCTGTGAAGGAACTCAAGAAGATCGTTGAAGAGGTTTCATAATGAAAGTATTCATAGACCCTCCAAACAGCCTTATTCTCTATGATCTGGTGGAGAGATTTGGGCACGAACCGCTCAGCACAATGGGTGCACTGAGGGAGAAAGTCACCACCCTGGAGATGGATTCACCACCTCTGAACATCACTCACGAGGATGTCCAGAAGGGCTTGAAATACGCAGGCATAGAGGTGCCGTCCGGGATTCGAGGGAGGCTTGCGATCTTTGGACCCCTGGTGGACGAGGCTGAGGCGGCCATAATAATGGATGATCCGCCCTATGCCTTCGGCTGCGTCGGCTGCCAAAGGACCACTTTGATGCTGAAGTACCTCATCAGGAAGAGGGACATTCCCATGATTGAGGTAAAATATCCGACCAGTGAGGAAGAAGCAAGGGTCATGGTTGGAAAGATAAAAGAATTCCTGGAGGGCCTGTCATGATCAAAATCGCACAGCTTTCTTGTGGCGCCGAGTACAGCGGGGTCCAATCGGAGATAGAGAAGGCGGCCAGCAGCGTGGGGGCGAAGATGGTATACCCCGACATCGACTACGACGACATCGACCGCGCAGTCGAGGAATTCGGCTTTGATCCCGCCTCACCCACACTTCGCATGATGATCGCCAGGGCCATGCACCTGGTGGAAGAAAGATACGATGCGGATGCTGTGTTCATAGCAACCTGCTTCAGATGCGCCGAGGGAGCCCTCATCAGGAATGAAGTCCGGCGATTCGTTCAGGAGAATTCCCGATTGCCCGTAGTCACCTACTCTTTCACGGAGAGGACGAAGGCGGGTCAGCTGCTGACCAGGATGGAAGCCCTTGTCACCATCGTAGAGAGGAAGGAACTGCTGGCCAGAGAGAGACAGGTGGGCCTGACCGCCGGCATCGATTCCGGATCGACCACGACCAAGGTATGCATCCTCCGGGACAACAAGATCATCGGAAAGTATTGGCTTCCGACTGGCGAGGTGCTCAACTCCGCCGATACTGGTTTTGAGAAGGCCCTGGAGATAGCGGGAGTCAAGGCCAGTGATATCGAGGCTATAGGAGTCACCGGTTACGGTCGTTTCATCATTGGCAAGAAGATGAAGGCCAAGCTGATCCAGGAGGAACTCACTGTCAACTCCAAGGGGGCGGTATGGCTGGCAGACCGTCAGAAGGGAGAGGCCACCATCCTCGATATCGGTGGAATGGACAACAAGGCCATTACCGTGAGGGATGGCATACCGGACAACTTCACTATGGGCGGGATATGCGCCGGCGCCTCCGGGCGTTTCTTGGAGATCGTAGCCAAACGTCTGAGGGTGGAGATCGAAGAGCTGGGCGCCCTGGCGGACAGTGGCGATTGGAGGAAGGTTAACATGAATTCCTACTGCTCGATCTTCGGCATTCAGGATCTGGTCACCTCTCTGGCCGAAGGGGTTTCCATAGAGGATGTAGCGGCAGCTGCATGCCACTCCGTAGCGGAGCAGGTTTACGAGCAGCAGCTCCAGGAGATCGACGTGAGACAGCCTGTTATCCAGGTGGGAGGCACCTCGCTGATATCGGGCATGGTGACGGCAATAAAGGACATCCTGGGCCAGAAACCCATCGTTCCCATTCATTCCCAGTATATAGGGGCGGTAGGGGCGGCCATTCTTTCATCTGGTTTCCTTGAGGGTTAGTGATGAAGGTTACTGTCGAGGGCCAGGAGGATTGGGGGAATCAGAGCTACGACGAGCTCTTCCGGAGAATACTCCTTGACCTGGGCATAACCAGAATGATCGATGAGGTCCACATGATCATCGAGCCTGAGAATTCCTTCTTCCTTATCTCCCTCAGAGTGCGCACCGCCACCGGAGCCAAGAGCATACACGAAGTGGCAAAAGTGGAGCAGAAACCAGAAGGGGCCATGCTGACCATCACCAACGAGCTTTACGCCCCGAGATTACTGGCTTTGCTATGGCGAGACTATGGGAGGCAGAGGGTCGATCAGCTCTCAAGATTCGAGTTGATGGTCCGCGGGATCAAGATAGATGAGCTTGAAGAGAAGATGCTGGATCCTGGGGAGGAACTGAAGCAGAAAGTACTGGATGCAGTATGGAGGCTTCTTCCTGAAGGGCTGAAGGTCAGGCACAACATCTATTCGGAGGGTGTTCTGACCATAGCGGCAACCGAGCATGACATGAAGCAGGATTGGAAGGACCTGGCCGAGAAGATACACGCTGAACTGGAATCCGGTAGGGAGGAGGTCTGATGTACGAGGTCATGATGTTCGATGGAGGCGTCTATCGGATCAATGAGTTCTACGAGCTGGTGGAGGACGTGGGGGGCTTCATAATCCAAAAGAGCCAGGCTCAGCAGACTATCAACGTGACACTCGCGATACCGGAGGAGGAGAAGGTCGTCATCGAAAGGAAGACCGACGAGTTGGGGGGAAAGCTGATAAACGTTCCCCTAGCGGGCACGGAGATTGCCGTTGTGGCGCCTACTTTGGGCAGGCATCACATGCCTCACCCGGTCTGCGATATCGCCGAGCATCTTCGCCGTTACGGTGCCATAACCGTGGTGATGGGACTGGCAAGAGGCAAGGGTCGGAAGACGGCACAGATAACCGCCGACGAGAAGAGAATCATTGAGGAGTACGACGCAGCCGTATTCGTCCTCGGCAACTTCAAGGACTGCATCGTCGAAGAGAAGGTCCGTCTGTTCGAAGAGATCGAGATACCAGTGGCGGTGGTCTGTGGTCCAGAATTGGAAGGGCTTCCCTCTTGCGAAGAGTTGGTCTGCGGAATAGGTCGCAAGGCAGAGAGAATGAGGCGTGCCGAAGAGATCGAGAAGCTCGAGGAGACCGCACAGGCCGTTGAAAGGATGGTCCGTGTTCGTCGAAAAGAGCTGGATGAGGATCCCCTTTTCGTTCATCCGGCCGAAATCAAGCAGGCCATTGAGGATCTGGATCCGGTTAGGGAGAATCTAAGACCGGCCCCCATCGTGCTGCATTTGGATGGTCTCCGGGTGAAGATTCCCTTTGCGGAGTGGAAGGATACCCTTTACGATATCGAGATATACGGAAGGAAGCTGGGAGAGATCGCAAATATCAGGGATGCCAGTCTGACAGGCTCGACGCTCATTGATATTCTCACGAAGTGTGAGGTAGAGTATAGAGATCTCAAGAGGTCCAGCTGAGTCACATAGAAATTCTTAAGTTCTCACCGATAGCTGGGGTTACGGGGGTTCAATGAAAGTCTTAGGGATCTCTGGGAGTCCGCGAAAGGATGGCAACACCGACATACTTGTCCAGAAAGCCTTGGATGCGGCAAAGGCCAATGGTGCCGAGGTGGAATTCATTGGCCTATCTGGCAAGGATATCAAAGGGTGCATCGCCTGCCCTGATTGTGGCAAGAATGGGAAGTGCATTATCGACGATGACATTCAATCCATATATCCAAAGATGGTAAGTGCTGACGCAATCATTCTGGGAACACCTATCTACTTCGGTCAAATGACAGCCCAGACCAAGACTCTGATGGACCGGACATACTTCCTCCACAAGAGCGGAGGAAAGCTCAGGGGTAAGGTGGGCGGAGTGATCACCGTTGGAGGAAGGGCGGGGCATGACTTCACTGCGGTGGCCCTCATGGAATGGTTCACCATACTCGGCATGCTGCTTCCGGGGAACTCATTCGCGGAGTCTATGTCCAGAGAAAAAGGGGCAGCGGCAAGTGAGGAGAATGCGGTCAAGGCTGTCGAAACCCTTGCAATTAGGATGGTGAACCTGATAGGCAAGCTCGAATGACCTGTGCTGCTCGTGTGCATGGCATCAACGAGCTTGAGGAGACTTGTCTCTAATGACCATCGGAGCTTACATACTGATAATGCAGCTGGAGCGAGAATGCTCCATAAACGTGGGGTCGCTGGGGTTGATACGATTCCAGGAGGGCAGATACGCTTATGTAGGTTCGGCCATGGGAGGTTTAGAACCGCGGTTGAGAAGGCACTTCTCCACTCAAAAGAAGAGGAGATGGCACATAGACTACCTTCTGGAGAAGGGGAATGCTCTCCAGGCCTTCTATGTCCCCTCGGAACAGAAGCTGGAGTGTCTCCTGAATCGATTGGTATCGGTCCTCCCTGAGTCGATGCCCGTCCAAGGATTCGGTGCTTCCGACTGCACATGTCGGACACATCTCCATCGAATCTCGGAAGAAGGATACCGTGATCTTATCAGCATGTTCGGGAAGGATCTCACCTGGTTTCCCAGGGATCTTCTTGATGAGTGTTAGGAAAACATATTTCGGGTGGGGATTCGGTATACCCATCCAATGTTGCTAGGGGTCGCCGGATTCTCAAACAAGGGGAAGACTCAGTTGATCGTCAGAATCGCATCCGAGCTCTCCGCCAAAGGTTTCGAGGTTGTCACCATAAAGCATGCCCATATCGAGGGCGATCTGCTTCCCATCGGAAAGGACACCACAAGACATCTTGCAGCAGGGGCAAGATTCTCCATCGCTGTATCGCCCGATGGATCTGCTCTATATTCCTCGGAGGGTTCGCTTGAATCTTCGCTGGAACTTGCCAAGAAGGTATCTTCACCAGATGTCATTCTGGTCGAGGGTTTCAAGGGCAGTCAGATACCAAAGATAGTCCTGGGAAATGCGGACGCTCAGGGCGAGATCATTGCCAGGGGGGAAAGTCCTGATGATGTCTTCGATCCTGCGATGGCATTCATAGAGCGGGGTATCAGTATCGAAAGGGCACTAAGGGACCTGCCGGGCCTAGACTGCAAGAGCTGCGGTTTCGAGGACTGTCGCGGATTGGCGGAGGCGGTCACTGACGGAAAGGCAGATATTACCGAATGCAAGAAGCTGCATGTGGGTAGGACCCTGATCAAGGTTGACGGGAAGATAATCCCCGTGGGGCCGTTCGTGGACGAGATCGTGACAAACACCATTCTGGGCATGGTTTCCTCGCTGAAGGGCGGGGAGAGTGTTGAAAGCGTGATCATTGAGATAGATAACTCGAGAGAATAGGGTTTGAGCATCAGCTGTCAGGCGTCTCTGCCATCTGTAGCGAATTCTGAAACCGGCATATATTCCCCCAACTGTTCAATCTGAATCTTGTGATATTTCGACGGTTTGGACAGGAAATCGAACTGCAATATCTAAGGAAAGTAATTCATTTTACATCATTTTTGTAATAACTAGTAGAAAATGTGATATTTCAGTAAAAAATGCCTTTTGTAATGATGAATATAGCGCCTTAATAGACTTCTTCCTTTCCATTACCCAATGTATTTATACACAGCCCAACGTAATAACATTGCCCGTGGCGAAAAGCGTCTGGCAAAGTAGGAAAGGACCTGCTTAGACCTCGGTTGAAAGCAACCTTTTCCGAACATCATCAGGGGCCTGAAAACCTCAATCCGAACCGGATATCCATCGTGCTCCGATGGACAAGGCAAGGGATCATCCGAGTACCTTAACGCCCGAAAGGGTTGAAATAGGCCGCGGATGAAGATGAGCGGCGACTATTGAACCGAAAGTCATTTTGTGGAATGGCTCAGGTTGGGTCCTCGATTAGCCATTCGCTCGCTAACTCGGGCATTTTTCTTAGGATTTCTGTAATATTCGAACACATATCTCATCGGTCTGAAATATTCGAAAAAGCAAATCTGAATATCATAGAAGCATTGGTTACAATGCCTTTCCGATAGCATAGATTTTTAACCATATTTTCATCGCTTCCAGTCATTCTCGTTTTCGGGAGATTTAAAATAGGATAAACAGTATGGGCTGATGTTCTTATAGTCACCCTATGGGAGGGTCTCGGATGGTAGCAGTTGAGGACTCGATTCAGAAAGTTCCGGCCTCCGTGGTGAAGAAATTAGAGGCCGCCATTGGTAAGGAAAATGTCAAGATCAGCAAGTTTGAGAGATTACTCTACAGTCACGACCTCGCCCCGCTACCCAAAGAGGTACAGCTGGGCTTCAAGAATATTCCGGATGTCGTGGTGAAACCATGTTCAACGGAGCATGTACAGAAAATCGTGAAGATCGCTGCTGATGTGGGTATGCCGATCACCCCTAGGGGAAGCGCGACCTGGGGTCTCGGTGGAGCGATGCCTGCCTTCGGCGGGATTCTCATCGATCTCTCTGGCTCCATGAACAAGATCATCAAGATTGACAAAGATAACCTCTGCGTCACGGCACAGGCTGGAGCAACTTGGAAGGAGGTGTACGAAGCCTGTCTTAAGCAGGGACTTCTACTTGGTGCCTATCCAAGCAGCTTCCCCAGTGCGACGCTGGCGGGCTGGATTTCAACAGCAGGCATCGGTATCGGGGGATACAAGTATGGGTCAGCAGGTCATGAGCTCCGCAACATGAAGGTGGTCATGCCAGATGCCACAATCATCGAGACCGGTTTCGATAAGGTCTGCGACAACGGATCAGGTTACAACCTCAACTGGTTGATGGTCGGTGCCGAGGGAACACTAGGCGTCATCACTGAGGTCACTTTCAAGCTGGAGCCGGGCCCAGAGGTCATGAGGGCATTGGCATATGAACTCCAATCGGTCGAGGCCATGGGGGCGCCCCTCATGGAGCTATGCCGTTCAAGGATCGTCCCGCTTCACATCCAGTTCTACGATGGTGCGCACTTCGAGATGCTTCGAAAGGCTGGGAAGCACGCACCGGAGGTCACATCGCTCCTCACGCTCGAGCTAGAGGGGGACGAGGCCATGGTGAATTATGAAGAGGAAGCCATTGATGCCCTTCTGGTGGAGAAATACGGGGCAAAAAAGTTGAGTCCAGAGTACGCCGAGCACGAGTGGGAGGAGCGCTGCTATGAGTTCCGTGCTCGTGAAATGGGGCTCGGTCACATCCCCGGCGAGGTAGTGGTGCCCTTGAAGGACTTCTCCGAGTTCACCAGGAAGACCCTTGATCTGATGGACGAGTTCAAGATGCAGGGCGGCATGACTGGAATGCTTGCAGACCGAAACACTGTCATGTTCATGCCCTATTACTTCTTCGATCCATCTAATCCATTATCGATAACATCCTTCGCCTTCAACAAGAAGTTCGCTGACCTATCCATGGAGTATGGAGGTCGTTCACTGGGCTTCGGAATGTTCTTTGCCTCCACCCTTAAACCAATAAGGGGGGAGGGCGCCAAGTACATGAAGAAGATCAAGGATGCCGTCGATCCCAAGAACATAATGAACCCTGGAACCCTTCTTGCCACTGTCACCAGGCAGAACATCACCATACCCCCCCAGCTTTTCAACATGGGAATGAGCCTCATGGCCACTGCCAAGAAGATGATTCCCAGGGAGGATGTTGTGGGAGAGAAGGCGAGAGAATACGAGGTAGAGAGAGCTAAGAAAGAAGCCCACGAGAGGCACTAGGGCCTCACCACCTCCCCCTTTCATTTTATCTCTATTTGAGATATTTCTTTGGATCTTCGTCAAACTTGACCTTGCACCCATGGGCACAGAAGTAGTAGGTCTTACCCTTATACTCTGACTTCCACTGGGCGGTGTCTTCTTCTACATCCATTTTGCATACAGGGTCTACAGCCATTTTCTTACTCCTCCTCTTGCTCTTTATTTCTGGAGTGTACCGTCGCAGAAGTGCGGCGTTGGACACTACAGATACTGATGACATTGCCATTGCGGCGGCGGCTATTATCGGGCTCAGCAGAATCTGGAAGAATGGGAAAAGGATGCCTGCGGCTATGGGAATACCAGCGCTATTGTAGGCGAAGGCCCAGAACAGGTTCTGCTTGATCTTTGTCATGGTCTTCCTCGAGAGCTGGATCGCCGCGACGACATCCCTCAGGTCATCCTTTATCAGTACGATGTCTCCGGTCTCAACAGCCACATCCGTGCCGCTTCCGATCGCTATGCCGATGTCGGCCTGGGCAAGGGCCGGTGCGTCGTTTATTCCGTCCCCCACCATGGCCACTATATGCCCCTTCTCCTGGAGCTTGAGTATCTCCCCCGCTTTATCCTGAGGAAAGACCTCTGCCAGTATATCCTCGATGCCCACCGAGTCGGCGATCGTCCGGGCAGTCCTCCAGTTGTCCCCGGTTATCATTATGACCTTCAAGCCCATGCTCTTGAGCTCGCTGACGGCTTCCATCGAACCCTCTTTCACAACATCCGCCACACCGAGGACACCTTTGGGCCTTCCAGCTTCTGATACGATCATGACGGTTCTTCCTTCTTCTTCCAGCCTCAGAACCTCATTCTCCAATGACCCTAGGGGGATTCCATATTCTTCCATCAGCTTGCGGTTGCCCAGAAGGACCTCTGAATCTCCCATCATGGCCTTAACGCCCCGTCCAGGCAGGGTGGTGAAGTCGGAAGCCTCGGGCACAATGATTCCCATCTCGGAAGATCTGCGAAGAACCGCCTCGCCAAGCACGTGGCCAGACCCCCTCTCCACGGCGCTGGCAAGTTCGATCAATTCCCTCTCCCCGATATCGCTTGTGATGATGTCGGTGACAACGGGCTCTCCCTTGGTTATCGTCCCAGTCTTGTCGAAGATCAAGGTATCGATCCGGCCTGCCAATTCAAGAGCCTCACCACTCTTGATCAGAATTCCGTTCTCGGCACCCTTTCCAGTTCCAACCATTATGGCCGTGGGGGTCGCCAGGCCCAAAGCACAGGGGCAGGCTATCACAAGCACTGTTATGAATATGGTGAGGGAGAATACGAACCTGGGAGTCTCTATTAAAAAGAAGTCGTAGCCAGCGAAGTACCATACTGCGAAGGAGACAATCGCTATGAGGATGACCGCCGGGACGAAGTAAGCCGCAACCCTATCTGCTACCCTCTGAATAGGGGCCTTCGTGCTCTGTGCGTCCTCCACGAGCTTGATTATCTGGGCAAGGGCGGTGTCCTTTCCCACTCGGGTGGCCTGGACCCTAAGCACACCGTTCTGGTTGATCGTCGCACCCACGACATCGTCTTCTGCTCCTTTCTCAACCGGTATGCTTTCCCCAGTAATCATGCTCTCATCCACGGATGAATGCCCATCGATCACCCGGCCATCGGTAGGTATCTTCTCTCCCGGCCTGACCATGAACACGTCTCCAACCTCCAGGTCCTCGACTGGAATTTCCATCTCCTTCCCGTCCCTGAGCACGGTGGCGGTCTTGGCCTGAAGGCCGATGAGCTTCCGGATAGCCTCTGAGGTGGTCCCCTTTGCCCTGGCTTCTAGGTACTTTCCAAGGAGGATCAACGATATGATTAGGGCTGAGGTGTCATAGTATACATTTGGAAAGGCCACTGCTCCGGGGAAGAATGTCACGGCCAAGCTGTAGATATAGGCGGCCGATGTGCCAGTTGCGATCAAGGTGTCCATGTTGGCGGTCTTGTTCCTGAGCGCCTTCCATGTTCCAATGTAGAACTGAAAGCCAGCGATGAACTGGACGGGTGTGGCCAGCAGGAATAGGACCACATTTCCGAATTCTTGTATGAAGAGTGTGTCCCCAAGAGCAGTGAACTCGAAAAGCATCGAGAGGACGAAGGTTGGTATGCTGAACACCAAGCTGAAGATCAACATATTCTTCTGGCGGATCATTACCCGCTTTCTTTCCATCCTCTCGGTGTCGACGGTCTCGGCCTCGAGGACCTCGTATCCAGCGGCCTTTATGGCTCTCTTCATCTCCCCGATGGTCACGGTCCCTGGGTCGTAATGGACCCTCACCTTCTCCGTTGCGAGGTTGACTGTGGCTTCGTTGACCCCTTCGAGCGCCTGGAGGGCTTTCTCCACGGTCTGGGAGCAGGAGGCACATGTCATTCCGCCCACGGAGATGGTGACCCGGTCCTCAGTGACGCCATATCCTGCCTTGACGATGGAATCCTTCAACTGCTTTACCGAAACACGGTCTGGATCGAAGGTCACCGTCGCTTTTTCGGTAGCTAGGTTGACCGAGGCGTTCTCAACTCCTTTGAGATCCACCAGTGATCGTTGGATGGTGTCCACGCATGAGGCGCAAGTCATTCCAGTTACGCCGAAAGAAGCCTTTTTACTTTCCTTCTCTTTCTTACCATCGTCACCCAAGGCCTCTGTCATCCAGAGACATTTGGACAATGTACTAATTTAATCTTTTCATGAACGTTGTCTCTGTGGTTGCTTTAACTTAATCATAGGACCTGAGGAGCGAGGAATGTTAAACCTTGTAATCCGAATGGGCAAAAAAATTAGCAGACAGTGGAAAAATCTATATTTATCGGGGTTCAATGTTCATCCATGAATTTGGACGGCACGGATGTCAACATTTTAAAGGTTCTTCAGACCAACGGCAGGCTGTCCTTCCGTCAGATATCTGAAAGGGTCAAGGTGAGTGTTCCTACAGTTAGCAACAAGATCTCCAACATGGAAAATCTCGGCGTGATCAAGGGTTACCAGGCGGACCTTGATACAGAGAGGCTGGGGGAGATCAGTGTCATACTGACCATCAAAGCCAAGCCGTCCGAACTGAGGCAGGTGGCTGAATATTTCAATGAGGACCAAAGGGTAAGGAAGATCTTCGTTCTCAGCAGTGGCAGGCTTCTGATGGTGTGCACTTTCACCGAATCGCACCGGATTAACGAGTTCGTTAGTCAACTTGGCAACTTCTCTGAGATCATGGAGTATGAAATAGCCAACATTGTAAGCGTGGTCAAGGAGAATCACAGGGCTTTGGTGGAGATGGGAGCGTCAGTCATCCTCCAATGCGCTCAGTGCAAGAAGGATATCTGGGATGAAGCGATAAAGATCAAGATCGATGGGCAGGACTTTTATCTCTGCGGCAATGAATGTGCCAGAACATTCCAGGAGAAACAGGATAGAGGAAGAGCTAAGGCTTGAACTCAATCTAAGCGGGCGATGGCTTCGATCTCGACATATGCACCCAGTGGTAGCGCAGCCACCCCAACAGTGACCCTAGCAGGAGGGTCAACCATGTCGAAGAACCGTGAGTAGATCTCGTTGATTTCTTTGAGTCTTGAGATGTCGGTTATGTAGAGGGTACACCTGATGACTTGCTGGATTGAAGATCCCGCTTCCCGCAGGATGGCATCCAGATTCTTCAAGCAGCGTTCTGTCTGTGACTTAATGCCCGAATCCAGCTTTCCTGTCGAGGGATCGATACCGATCTGCCCTGAGGTGAAGACCAGATTATCAGCGATAATGGCCTGTGAATATTTTCCCATCGCTTTGGGAGCGTTCTGGGTACAAACGACTCGCAGATCCGTTCTCACTCGATCAACTTATGAAGCAGTGTGCCGCAGGGGGAAAATGTTTGCGTCATGGTCCACAAATTTTATTGATGTAATCTGGGAGGAGGGCAATAGAATCGAGTATGTTCTGCAGGCCTTCATCGATCCAACCATCCTCGTCGAAGGAACCAGTGAGCACCCCGATGAACTCCATGCCAGTGGATCTAGCGCATTCCAGATCCATGCAATGATCACCGACCAAGAGCGTCTCTTTTGGTTCCACTCCCAGCTTTTCCACCAATCTTCGAAGCGCCAATCCATTGGGCTTGGCTTCCCACCAGGGGAAGTCGTCTCGGCATACCATGTACCGGATCATAGAATCAAGTGAGGTCTTTACGAGGACTTCAGACGCATATCTCCTGGAACCCCTCGTAAGCACCCCAATGGCCAATCCTTTCTCCATGATCCAGGCGAGTGTACTCGTAGCATACCTTACTTCCTCGACGTCGGCAAGGGCTTCCATCTCTATGTTAGATAGCCCCCTTTCAATCTCTTCTTCGATCCTGAGGAGAGCCTTTTCTTGTCCCATTTGAAGAAGATATTCTCTGGCGGATTCCATATTGCTTGAGATGGTCTTGTCGACTGAAAGAAGATTGCGTGGGACCCCAAATTCTTCGAATTGCCTGATGACCTCTCTCTTCATTCTTGGAAAGTCGATCGAACTATGGACAAGAGTGCCATCCAGGTCGAATATGACTGCTTTGGGACATTTAGACAAGAGGTTGCCTCCGAGAGTCGCTTCAAAATATAACGATCAAGTAAGCCACTCAAAGTGCGTTACTTGGCAAAATCCTTTGTCCTTAGAGCCCGAATCCTAATGATTCCATCCAGATGAGAAATGCTTTCTATGATGCTTTCCCCCATCATCTCATCCTGGCCCCACTCCAGTTTTGCCAGGAGATCTCCACCGTTGAGGAGCGTATACGTCTCCACCACGCCGTTCACGTGCTTCAAGCTCATGCATAGATCCAAGGTCTTGTTCGGTACTGAGTGGATGAGCAGGTAAGCGAGTGGCATATTTGTTACTCTCCTTTTCAATAGGCTTGTAGGCCTCCCCAATAGTTGGGAATTTAGATATTTCCCTTTGAAATATAAAAGGATACGCACTCTCGAAGGATCAGGAGTCGATGGAGCTGCATAATCGAGCGGTCTCCCTTAGACCCGCTTCAGGTGAAATTGAATTGGACACACAGCCTTCCACAATTAGGGAGAGCCAGTTAATTTTTCGAATTATAATATATAAACTTAACTGTAGCATGCTCAAACACCTTTTTTATATCTACATTGCGAAAACGGGGTATATAGAGACTTAAAGTGATTGCGATGAAGAAGACAACAGCCGCTGTAATTGCCACCTTCGCGCTCTTCCTTGCCGCCTCGGGACTTATCATCTCGGGGTCCCTTGCTTTCGGATTTTCCGGAGCAACGGATGCCACAATGGACGACACTCAGGTTATACCCGGGAACTCTCCTCACGTTATACCTGGAAATTCTCCACATGTAATACCTGGTAATTCGCCTCATTCCATTATGGATGTATCTTCCCTGGTAATCCCCGGGAACAGCCCCCATGGATGGACTTGGACGGACTGCCTCTCGTATGTGATTCCTGGTAACTCTCCTCATTAAGGGGTCTTTCCAAACCACTTACTTTTCTATTCTCTTCTTTCGACATCTTCAGGGTGTTATGATCTCCAAGGTCTGCATGAGGTCTCTTGTCAGGTTCTCGTGATTCATTCTAGTGGCTATGTCCAGAGCCTCTTCGAATAGAACAATTGCCTCTTCTTCATCATCGTTCTGCAAGTAGACCTGGCCTATTTCATATAACCAGTAGCTCAGCTTGACTGGGACCCCTAACTTCCTAAGGATGGTCAGGCTCGTCTGGAACTCGTCCTTTGCCCATTCCCAATCTTTCTTCTTGGAATACAGGTATCCCCGGTAAAGATGCATGGTGGATACCATGATTCTATCATCCAGCTTTGAAAAGATATCCGAAGCCCTGTCGATCAATTCCTCGCTCTCGCCTAGGACCCCCATTTCCAGGTAAGAAGCGGCCGCATTGGAGAAAGCATATCCAAGGGTGGTGAGATCTCCTACCGACTGGGCAAGATTGATGGCTTTTTCCTGGTACT
>DATKXF010000004.1:0-10584 GCA_035529155.1 Methanomassiliicoccales archaeon
AGACCCTTCATGTAGGATCCATATCTGTCCTTTATCTGCTCTTCCACTGTCCGTGAGCGCTTCAATGCCTTCTTGATATGATTCTCATTAATGAACGGGTCCTGGGTCATGATCGCGATATCACCCGCTGATCTGATGAGGCCGCCGAGCTCTCTCAATCTGAGGGTCAGCGAGTTGTTCTTACCATCAATGATCCTTGCCCTTCGCTTTCCTTCCCGGATTATGGCCTGGACGCCGTCTTGAGCGACATGAGGTATCTTTCCGTCCATGGAGACCTCTTGCGCGATGAATTGAGCATAGCGGGCCCGATTCAGCTCTGTATCCTCGAATGTTGTGTCCATGAGCACCTCGTAACCGCTACCAGAGATCCTAGATCTCAGGGGGGATAGTATATGTTCAAGATCCTGTATGTTGCAGGCTCCAACCAGTATGAAGTCGCAAGGAACATTGTCAACCCTGACGCTTGCCCCCGCACTCTGGGGGTTCCTTCCGCTTATCGGGAATCTCTTCTCCTGCATTCCAGTTAGAATGTAGCGCTGAAGGTGTCCTAGATGGGGCAGCTCATCTAGAAACAGAACACCCTGATGGGCCTCATGGATCGACCCCGGGACGACCCTTTCGTAAGGAGGGGTGCCTAGCTGAGGATGGCCCCCGTAGGGGTCATGCCTCACATCCCCTAGCAACTCTGTCTCGCTGGCACCCGTTGCTAGAATAAAGGGGTTTCGGTCCAATCCAAGAAGGGTCTTCTGAGGGCTTATCTTCTCCAGTTCCCGCCTCTTCTCCAGAGCATCCTGATCCAGGACCCTTATCATCTCACCACAACGCTCGAAGACCACTACCTCTTCCTTTCCGAATCGTTTCCTGGTGGTGGTAACCTTATCTCTGCCGCTAGGTATCCCTTGAGCACCGACAAGACTTGCTTCAAGCATCCCACCAAGGAGGTCACCGAAAGGATTTCCTGTGTTGTCCATGGTGACCTTCGGCTTCTGACACTTGGGACAATACCTCTCTTTTGGAGAGGAATATGCCCCACAGTTCTTGCAGCGATAACCGAGTCTTTCTGCGACATTGATTGGCGCCTTCTTTGGGTCAATGAGATCGCCTTCGGCGAACTCCTTCGACGCCATTTCGTTCTCTACCTCGCTCGCCTGTTTCAACTCGATTAGAGGTCTCTCCGGATTCTCGGGGTTGTGAACGACCCTTATCTCCTCGGTAGGGCGGGGAAGATGCAGAGATAGAGCCTGAGCTATCATCGACTTACCCGTTCCCGGGGGTCCGACCAGGAGCAGATGCCTCCTCTGCTTCCCGGCCACTCTTGCCAGGGTTACTGCCTCGTCCTGGCCTATGACCCGCTTCAATGGGTCTATGGGTATCTCCACATCGGCCGTGGTTTCTATGGACCTGATATCGCCCTCTCGGACGATGTCTATTTTGCTGCTCATCTTCAATTCAGATCGCTTTTTATCCATATCTCCACCGACGTGGGCTGTTTGGTGATGTTACCCATCTTTGTTCCCACGATGGTGGAGATCTTCTGCTCTGCAGCGATGTCAAGTATTCTTTGGGTGATTATGCCATCGAATACTATTGCAGCTATCCCCTTGGAATCATTCTTGAGTGAGTTCACAAGCTCTCGGACTGGGACCTCTTTTACCACGGTGCCCTTTCCATTAAGGAGCTTTGCCTTGGAGGTCGAGGAGAGTTCGTTGATTATCTCCTTGTACTTCTCCTGAGTTGAGGAGAGTTTCTTGGTGGGCTTCCTTTCCTCCACAACCTCTATCTTTGGTGCCTCTACCCGCTCATGTCTCTCTACGGGCTTGTGTATCTCTTCGTGGTGTACAACTTCGCCACTCAGACCGTACATCTCTATGAACTGCTCCCCTGGAATCTTGTTCCGGAGGCATTTCATGATCTGCTTCTGGGTTAGTTCTTCCACTTCCTGCCCTTTTGGAGCACGAGCCACGAAATCCACTTCAGCCACTTGGAAGAGCTCCCGAAGGATTAACTCTCCTCCGCGATCCCCGTCGACGAATGCAGTGATTATCCTCTCTTTGGAGAGATCGCTAATGGTCCTTGGAACATTAGTGCCCTCTACAGCAATGGCATTCTTGATACCTGAACGCAGGAGGTTGAGAACATCCGAACGTCCTTCGACTATTATTATCGCATCTGACTCAAGAACGTTTGGACCGGCAGGCAGTCTCTCCTTGCCAAAGTGAATTATCTCTTCCATCTGAACTGATTGGCGGACGCTTTCGGTCAGGTCTATGCCGCTCGATTTTGATTGTTTTATGAGTTCACCGAGCAACGAACGGGCTCTCTCTATGATGCGAGCCCTCTTCGATATGCGGACGTCCTCGATTGACTCCACGTTAATTTTGGCCTTGCACGGACCCACCCTGTCGATGGTCTCCAGTGCGGCAGCCAGAATGACGGTCTCTACCTGGTCCAAGCTTGAAGGTATGAGAATCTCCCCCTCTGACTTCCCTTGCTTGGAACCGACCTCCACTTCAATACGACCGATACGGCCGCTTTTCTGGAGATCTCTAAGATCGAGCTCGTCACCGAGTAAACCTTCAGTTTGACCGAAAATAGCGCCCACCACGTCCGGCTTTTCGACAATGCCGTCCGCTAATAATCTTGCTTTGATCATGTATTTGGTGGTGCTAGGATCAATGTTCATTTGCGTCACCTCGATAGTGTGGAAAAAACAGCTTTCAGCCTCTTTATCCTGGCCCTTTAGACCTGTTAGCAAATACCTTAATTCACATGGATCAACATGTTCGAATGTCATCCCATACGGGTCATGTGATTAGATGATAGTGAGGTGATATGGGGCAGAATTAACTGCTTTTCCAAACCTTTAACCATGCATCAGTATTTAAATATTTTTCGATGCTGACGTCTTTTCCAATTATTAATCCAATAGTATGCTACAAAGGTCTTTCGAAATCGAGAATAATCATCGAAAAGGGAATTCATCCGCCTGACGCGACGCGGATGATCTTCACATTATCGCCGTCGGAAAGATGCTCGGTAAGAGGTACCGGAACATTATCTAGGACCACGATATGTCCGTCAGGATATCTCCCAAGGGATTCGAGAAGATCGTTTACATCGATCGACTCCTTGAAAATTATCTCTGTTGAATTTCCATTCTCTTCCACGGTGATCCTCAGGACCATGCTCCTGAAAACGCATTATGCTTTAAGAAATTGACCGTTCTACGGAATCTCTCCGATTAATTCAATCGAGGAGAAGGTGGGACATTACATCCTTCCTTGAGATGATACCGACGAGCTGGTCTCCTTCAGCCACGGGAAGACTCCTGAGGTTGAACTCGACCATGTACTCCACAACTTTCCTTAGATTATCATCTGGTTCGATGGATATGATAGCACGCCTCATGACCTCTCCTACCTTCTCGGCAAACAACTCCCAGTAATCGGACCTTGAAAAATGCGTTCCCATTGTGAATATTTTCAGGAAATCGAGCTTACTCACAATGCCCACAAGTTTCCCATTCTCCACGACTGGGAAGGAGTTGTAGTCATACTTCTCGAAGAGATCTTTCAACTCCTTGACGGTTGTCTTGGGGGATATAGTGACGACCTTCTTCTCCATCACTTCATCCGCACTAATATCTCGGATTTCTCTCATCATATGATGATGAGGGGCCTCCTAATAAATTCGTTATAATAGTCGCTGCTGCCTTTTCTGAAAGGAAGATGCCATTGAAAGATCCATGGATGGAGGGCTAAACATAGAAATACCAGAAGAATAATGGCTTGCCGTTTGCCGAGGTAGCCTAGCCAGGTCAAGGCGGTGGCCTCGAATGGCATTCTATGCCCAAGGGAGCCACTGGCGCCCTGCGCCACGGGAGTTCGAATCTCCCCCTCGGCGCTCGGCAATCTCCATTTCGTCCTATAACGTCGAATTCCACCGTTAAAATGGGATTAATTCTTTCTTTAAAATGATAACTGGCCAGAAACTTTATTTATTAAGAAAACCATCCAGATATATCGGAGGGATGGGGTATTGTTCACAGCTCTGGATAGTTGTAGGGAATACTCTATATGGGATGCGATCAAACTAGCGACCGATCAGAAGGATGAACTTGCGGATAGCATGATCAATCCAGCAGTTCTCGAAATTCTGGCTCTAACCGTCAGGAAGGAGATGACAGTCAATGACCTGGCATCGTTCCTCGGGATACCGCTCACCACGTGCTACAAGCTCGTGGAGAGGATGACAAAACTTGGAATCCTCGCTGAGACAGGATATGTCCGGACATCTGCTAGGGGCAGGGCGGCAACCTACACCGCTACCGTCAAATCAGTCTCCATCCAGGCAGGCAACGGCAAGGTCGCTATGGACGTCACTTGGAAGAATGGTCAGGCCGATACCATAGTACTCAGGTAACAAGGCCTAATTCTCTTTCTAAGACTCCAACGATTGGATCGTATTGGCAGCGTAAGCAATGCTTTCCATATAGCGGAATCTGTTCCTTTGGAACTGTTTAGCTTTAGCTTTTTTACCATTTTGATTTGACTAGGTAATGCCCTCGTAATATCCTGGTCCCAATACCTCATTCTCTATCTTGAAAGCACGATCCTCGTTTCTGCGCATGAAATCTCCATCGAACTCGGCAAGCACGAACTTCTCGTATTCCGTGTAGATGGCGATGTCTTCTTCCACTGTGATAATGTCCTCGAAGATGGAGAATGCTTCTTCCTCCTCTTCTTGGATATGATCCGTAACATGTCTAACAAGCCCTTTTCCTGACTTGATGAAACTGGACTTCTTAGATATCGAGCCGTCAATAATGGTCTGTCCCATTTCTGCCAAAAATGTCCTGGCTATCTCGTGGTCTTTGATAAGGGAATCAACGAGCCTGGCAGCCTCATCTGCATTCTTGGAGACTTGAGGGAACATGAATCCCTCTTCTTTCCTGTGATGGAAACCATCCATGAACTCCGAGAGGAAGTCGTGGATGTCCACAGCTACCAACTCATACTCATCCAGAACATCATTCTCTACAATCTCTTTGAGGCAATCAAGGACCTGGCGAATTACTCCATGCTCATACTGAAGCAGAGTGATAGAAACCCGCATCAATAATAAATCTAGGTGTTTGTGGTATGTATTCCTTATGCTCAGTTCTAGACCTTTTACCTTGGCAGGGGCGACAACGAACCACTTTATATGGTTGGAGATGTGTGATTGGAACAAGAAGGGAGGAGAATGGAAGATTATCTGGAACTAGCTCTAGATCTTGCCCTGAAGGCCGGTTGCAACTACGCAGAGGCGAGACACCAGACCGATTACTACGAGTCAAATCTTCTTAAAAACGGTGTCCCAGAGGTTTCGTCGTTCAGCACTAAGAAGGGCATAGGGATGAGAGTTATGATGGATGGGGGCCTGGGCTTCGCAGCGACAAATCAGCTCAACAAGAGGGAGATCCGCTCGTTGGTGAAGAGGGTTGTCTCCTCGACTAAACGTGCTTCTAAGATGAGAATTGAGTCAATAGAAATGGCTGAGGCTGCGGTTGGTCAGGGTAAGGTCGAGGTCAGGACTCGGATTCCGTTCGAGAACGTGTCGCTCGAGGGAAGAATCGGACTTCTGAAAGAGACAGATGAGTGGGCACTCGATGCCGCGGAGTCGATTGGCGTTAAGCTCCCTGGTCGATACCTGTCATTGGATACCCTGATGACCGAGAAGCTGGTCATGACCTCAGATGGAGGCAGGGTCTACAGCAGGATACCTAGAGTCGCGCTTGACATGTTCCTGACGGCCCTATCCGCCGAGAAAGGTTCCATGCAGAGAATCCTCTCACTCGGTGGCTCATCCGGGTGGGAGGGTGTTGAAAGATGGGATCTTCCGATGGTTGCGAGAAGGGAAGTCTCCACTCTTGGCAAAGTATTGAACCAAGCCGAGTCGATCAAATCGGAGACATGCGATGTGGTGCTCGGGCCAGAGGTTGTAGGAATCGTTTCTCACGAATCAAGTGGCCATCCAGGAGAGGCCGACAGGATACTGGGACGGGAAGCAGCCCAGGCGGGCGAGACTTACCTCGACAAGGATTCCATTGGAAGGAAAGTAGGTTCTGAAGTTGTCAATGTGGTGGAGGACCCCACCGTTCCCAAGTCATTCGGCTTTTACCTATTCGACGATGAGGGCGTGAAAGCAAGGAAGCGCTATCTCATAAAGGAAGGAAGGATCCATGAGTTCCTGCAGAACCGGGAGACCGCAAAGGTCTTTGGGGTGGAGAGCAACGCCTCCTCAAGGTCGGTCGCATTCGATAGGGAGCCAATTGTGAGGATGTCAAATACTTTTGTGGAGAAGGGAGATCATCAAATCGACGAGCTCATAGAGGACGTGAAGAACGGACTCTACATCAAGAACTTCACGGAATGGAATATCGACGACAGAAGGTACAATCAACGATACGTGGGTTTGGAGACCTACCGTATCGAGAACGGAGAGCTCAAGGGCATGGTAAGGAACCCCGTTCTAGAAATCACCACCACGGGTCTATGGTCTTCTGTGGATGCGGTCGGTAAAGAGGTGGAATACTTCTCCGGATACTGTGGAAAGGGCGATCCAATGCAGGGCATCCCTGTCTGGATGGGCGGCCCACCGATTAGACTCAGAAATGTGAAGATGGGGGGTTCCTCTTGAAGCCAGAAGAGATCTGCAGCCTGGTACTCCAGGAGTGCAAGGCCGAAGGCGCGACCGACACCGTGGTTACCGTTATGGAACTAGAAGAGGTGATGATAAGGTTCTCTAACAACCAGATAACCGTCACCAAGAATTTGAACGAGACCACCGCCGATATCTTCACATTCGTGAAGGAAAGGAAAGCGGGTACAGATCTCGCAGACCTCTCCAAGAGGTCTTTGAAAGCAACCGCAAGAAGGTTGGTAGCAGAAGGGAAATCAAGCCCGCCTGGTGAGATCTATGCTCCCCTGCCACAAGGGCCGTTCACTTATTCGAAGGCCCTTCTCAATCAACCAAGCATCGATCTCACTCCAAACATGATTGTTGGTCACGTGGAAGCAGCTGTAGAGGCTGGTTTAAAAGAAGGGGCAAGAAGAATGGCTGGTTCGCTGATCGCTAGGAATATAAGGATCACACTTCAGACCAGCGGTGAAGCCTTTGGTGTGGCTTCCAAGTCAAGCATTGAACTCTCCTTGAGAGCCTTCGGAGAGGGGCAAGCCTCGGGCCATGCGGTATCTGTTTCTGGAACCGAGAGAGAATTTGATGCCGAGGCTGCTGGACGCGAGGCAGGCTTGCTTTCAAGATTATCAGCCTCCCCCCAGGACGGGGTTCCAGGGGAATGCGACGCTGTCCTAGGACCTCTGGTGTTCGCGGATCTTATCAATCAGGTCGGGAGGGCTTCATCAGCCTTCTTCGTGGACGCGGGGCTGTCATTTTTCACTGACAAAGTGGGAGAGGAGGTGTCTTCCAAAAACCTAACGGTGAAAGATGATGGTACCCAGACAGGAACCTATGGTTCGTTCCCCTTCGATCTAGAAGGGCTTCCTGTCCGAAAGACCCCTATAATCGAAAAAGGAGAACTCAAGGGATATCTCCACAACAGCACCACAGCCAAGAAGATGGGGACCGAGACCACAGCCAACGCTGGACTGATCAATCCCCGTCCCTTTAACCTGATTGTGGAAAGCGGCAAAGGTACTGTCGAAGAACTCATCTCCAAAGTGGACAGCGGCATCTACGTCACGAACGACTGGTACCTGAGGTACCAGAACTGGACAAACGGAGATTTCTCCATGATACCCAGGGATGCGATGTTCATCATCAAGGATGGAGAACTTGGCGGTCCCATAAAGGAATTGAGGATCAGCGACAACATCCCAAGAATGCTCCAATCCGTGGAAGAACTCAGCGGAGACAGAAAGTGGATCAAGTGGTGGGAGGTAGATACTCCAACTCTAACACCGGCCGTTCTGATCAAAGGGACGAAGTTTACCAAGTCGACCATGTGAACTAATGGTCAGCCCAGGCTTCCGCTTCTGAATCCTTCCAGATCCAGGGTGATGAATCGAAAGCCCAGCTCTCGAAATCGAGTTGCTACCGCATTGGCATTGTTGAGTATAATCTCAAGCTGGTCTGGAAGGACTTCAATCCTGGCTAGGTCGTCATGATCTCTCACCCTGAGCTGATGTATTCCCAAAGAACGAAGGAATAACTCAGCACCATCGATCCTCTGCAGCCTTTCGATAGTGATCTTCTGTCCCCTCGGAATGCGGGTGGCTAGGCAGGTGTTCTCAGGCCTGTCAGCCATTTCCATACCCAGCCTCCGTGCCATTTCCCTCACCTCTGCCTTGGAGATCCGGACTTCCGCCAGGGGGCTCCTGACACCCAGCTCTTCAAGGGCTCTCAAACCTGGCCTAACTTCTCCAAGGTCATCAAGATTCGTCCCGTCCACAAGAGTGTCCATGTTCTCCTCCCTTGCGACCTCGAGAAGCCTCTCGAATATCATTCTCTTGCAGAGGTAGCATCTTTCCCTGCTGTTCTCAACAAAGACTTTGTTGTCCATGACTTGAACGGATACCTTTCGAAAAGGAACACCAAGCGATTCTGCAGTTCTCTCAGCCTCGGAACTTTCATGTTGGGGAATCAATTTCGAAACCGCCATAAGGGCTATCACCCTGCTCTCCGACAGATCGCTCGCTACTCTGAGCACCAAGGAACTGTCTATACCTCCAGAGAAAGCAACCGCCAGGTTGCCCATAGAGGACAGGATTTCCCTCAGATGGCCGAGCTTGGCCTCTATCATATCCACAACCTCTTATCCTCCAAGGGGTAAAAACCAGTTGCGATTGAGATCATACGTGGCCGATCCTGGTGTACTTGGATATCTCTGAGTTGTAAGTGCAGAGATCCTTCACATCAAGAGAGTGGACATCATTATTGCCGGTCAATCTTGCGAAAGCTTTGAGTTCCTCATTACTCACACTCAGGAAGTTTTCTAGTTTCTTGGCGGAATAATCAACGTTCAGTCTTTTCCTCAGCTCCAGGTCGTGGGTGGTCACCCCGACTGGACACTTACCTGTGTCACATAGCCTGTACTGTTGACACGCGCATGCCATCAGGGCTGAAGTGCCAATGGCCACAGCGTCTGCCCCCAGGGCAAGGGCCTTAGCGAAGTCGGAGGATACTCTCAGCCCTCCGGTGATCACCAGGCTGATGTCATCTAGATCTCTACTGCTCAGAAAAGACCTCGCCCTATTCAGTGCGAAAATGGTGGGCACAGAGGTGGCCATCTTCACGAATTTTGGAGCTGCGGCGGTAGCTCCAGGCCTTCCATCGATGGTAATAAAATCAGGCTTGGCGAATGTGGCGACCCCCAGGTCCTTTTCGATGTTGCCTGCAGCTAGTTTGATTCCGATGGGTTTCCCACCTGTCATATCCTTCAGCCAATCCACCTTTTCCTTCAGTTGCTTCTCATTCCCAATATCATCGTACCTTGCCGGACTTATTATGTCCATGCCCTTTGGAAATCCCCTGATGCTTGAGATCTCATCGGTCACCTTTGCTGCAGGAAGGTGCCCCCCCATACCAGGTTTGGCCGATTGCCCGATTTTGATCTCCACTGCATCCACTTTCTTGAAGATCTCCTCATTGACGCTGTAGCGATTGGGAACGTACTCGAATATGTAGCGGTATGAGTGTTCCATTACCTCGGGCAGAGCTCCCCCTTCTCCCGAACACATTGCCGTTCTTACCGCGGCACTACCCTTGGCCAGGGCCATCTTCACATCTCTAGATAATGCCCCAAATGACATGTGGGTGACATAGATTGGCATATCGATGATCATGGGCCTTTCAGCCTTTGGCCCGATCACAGTCCTTGTGTTGACTTCCTCATCTTTATTGAGTGGCAGGGTAGCGAGTTGCGCACCCATTATGAGTATTTGATCCCAGGAGATGACATTCTGAGTTGTTCGCATGGGTTCGATTATTGACTGACCCGTGGCGGACATTCGGTGAATGTCATTCATATGGATCTCGATATCATCCCTCTTCCGTTCCCACTCGCCCAGGTACTTGTCGAAATCGATCTCTCCCATCTCTATCGTAAGATGGCTCTCTTTTCCACAATGGGGACATAACATCTTCCCTTTCAGAGTCCTGTGTTTTGGTTCCTCCTTAGAATTGAGATGAGTCTTATCGGATTTGCAGATCGGGCATTGCCAATCGTCAGGGAACTCGAATGGACCGGTTCCAGGTGAGATATTGGCCGAGGAATACCCCCGTTCATCATCGTATTCGAAGACCTTACACACGTCGCATAAAAAAATGGTCAAGCTCTCACGCCCCTTGGGAAAGACCAGGCATCCACTTAATTTGCTAGGTTCACATTCCTACCTGCTCTTTCTCGGAACCCCTGGTGCAAAAGTACAGGTGCTTCAGTTCCAGCTTTTCGTGCACCGGACACCCGCCGCAGATGCACCCTTTCTCATCCTTGATGCAACCACTCTTCCCGATCATAGCAAAACAAAAACCCCCCTTCTCACCGCATTCTACCCAACTAGGGCATTGAGGGCAGGTGCAGTT
>DATKXF010000005.1:0-9968 GCA_035529155.1 Methanomassiliicoccales archaeon
TCCGTTGATGCAACAGGCCAAGGGCTCGGCCAAGGTCGCCTTGATCTCACCCAGACCCTTTGGAATAAGGTTGATCCCTCCGCATTCGATACTCTCTCTGGGGAGAGCCACAAGCTCGGCGAAACCACCATCTATGTTGAATCCGATTATTCCTTGGCTCTCGCATTGATTGTCACGTCCTCTTAGACAGGGGGCACATCTTCCACAAGCTATGCCTGGCCAGACCTGGACCTTATCACCTATTCCGATTCCGAGATCATAGGAAGAGATGTCCTCGACCACACCAACGAACTCGTGGCCAAGAACCCGTGGATATGTGAGGTCCCTGTGACCGCTTTTCCACATCTTGACATCCGTTCCGCATATGGAGCAAGCCTCAACTCTCAGTATGAGCCCTTCTTTAGGAAGTTCAGGCTCGTTCACGTCCTCAACAACGATGTCTCCAAGTGCCCTGAGCATAGCGGCCTTCATGCTTTGGATATCCCCGTTTATGGTTTCTAGTTGGACATATCATCCAAGTATATTTAGATAGTCCGCGGTACTTCAGAGGGATCGCTCGAGTAGTCTACTACACCACCACCACCCTTCGAAAATCGATTCCAGACGGTATCAATTCTGTAAATCTGAAATGATAATGAGCGTTCCCTGAGAAAGCCAGATTTTGATTAACTTTATATTGAGTAACAGGTATTTTGGTTAATATGAGCAGGATATCGGACTATCTCGAGGAGGATGTGGGCTTCGGTGATATCACCAGCGATTTGCTTGTCCGAGACGAGGTTGGTAGTGCCCGCATTCAATCGAACGAGGATTGCATCTTGGCTGGGCTAGAAGAGGCAATCGAGATTTTCAACCTATTGGGTGTATCCACTTTCCCAATGGCTAGGGATGGAGACGAGCTATCCAAAGGGGAGCACATCCTGGTCTTGGATGGTCCTTTGAAGAAGATCCTGCTCGGTGAGCGTCTCGCCCTGAACTTCCTGATGCGGATGAGCGGTATTGCCACCGCTACGAATAAGATCGACAAGGTCTGCAAGAAGGTCAACAAGGATGTGAGGATCGCCGCTACCAGGAAGACCACTCCAGGTTTCCGTTATTTCGAGAAGAAGGCAGTCATATTGGGCGGGGGAGATCCGCATAGGTTCCGTCTGGACGATGCCATCATGATCAAGGATAATCATCTGAAGGTCGTCGGCTCCATAACCCAAGCGGTTGCCATGGCCAAGAAAGCTTCATTCTCCAAGAAGATCGAAGTGGAGGTGGAGGCAGTCGAACAAGCTCTCGAGGCGGCGAAGGCCGGTGCAGACATTGTGATGATGGACAACATGCCTCCCGAAAAGATTGAGCTTGCTTATCTCGCGGTCAAGAAGCTCAATGAGAATGTCCTGGTAGAGGTTTCTGGAGGCATCACACAAGAGAACGCGCCTGAGTATGCCAAGAATGCCGATATCATATCCATGGGTTGGATAACTCACTCGGCAAGGGCCGCCCACTTCAGCTTGGACATCACAATGGTGAAGTTCCCAGATGGGTCCTAGAGGTCCAATCTGATCCGGTGATGCTTGATTCCGATATCCTGAGATGATGCCCCGAGCCCAAGTGCCAGCAACTCTCCAAGATAGATCACAGGAAGACCGTCCTTCTGCCTCAAGTCGAACTGGATGAAGCAGAATGGGCAGGGGGTGACAATGTATTCTGCCCCCATCATTTTGAACTCATCCACAGTCTCCTTCAGTATCCCACTGGAAATCTCTTCATTCACTCCCGTGAGTCCACCGCCACAGCAACCTGGCCAATCCTGAGCATGAACCACCTCTGCTCCCAGCCACTCGGTTACCCTCACAAGAAGATCTGGAGAAAACGGGTTCTCTACACCCAGGATCCTTGATGGCCTTACCAGATGACATCCTGGGTGAACCGCCACTCTCAATCCGTCTAAAGGTGAGGTGATCATCGACCGGACGCGTTCCTCTCCCATTCCCGCGACGATCTCGAGAAGGTGTTTCACGTTAGTGGTGCCCTCGTATCTCATCCCAATGTCAGCCAGGATCTCGTTGACTTTCTCTCTCTCATCATCCTTTGAAAGCAGATGCGCCGCCTCCTTAAGCGACATGAAGCAGCCATTGCACAGAGTGACTATGTCCCGTCCATCTACTTCGGCTATTGCTAACATCCTGGCAGCGGTGACCTTCCAAGTATCAAGAGCCATCGATCTAAGTCCGATCGGCTCCATGCAGCAGGTGGCATCGGGTAGCAGATCGAATTCGAGACCCATCCTCTCCAGTGCTATTATCGACGCCTTCTCCAAAAATGGCAGCCTCGTCGGTATCAAACACCCTCTGAACAAGTAATGCCTATTCAAGGTCCAAGTCCCCCAATCTGGTGGCCCCAATGAGTTTTTCTAGGTCATCCTTGGCCGAATCGGTGATTTCCAGATCCTCCAGTTCCATCTCTTTTCTCATCTTCTTTGTGAGGCCGGTGATTGGGAACGAGAGCCCCGTTGTCTTGAACAATTTGGCCTCCTGCAAGAAGTGATCGGGGACATTCCCCTTGGAGGCGGCAAGATTCCTCAACGCGTTGATAACAGTGGCAGGGTCCACGCCCATCTGACAACGCTCGGTGCAGCTGTTGCACATAGTGCACTGCCAGATCGAATCGTCATCGGCCGGATCAATCGCACCGATGAGGGTGAGCTCCATCACCTCCCTGGTCCTGATCCCCCCATTCCTGTAGCTGGGGCAAATGAAGGAGCACTGGCCACATTGATGGCATTTCCACAGCTCCCCGGTCGGGTCAATGGAGTCAAGAAGTTCCCTGAGCGTTGTGTCCATCGAAGATGTCTTCACGGCCGAATGAAATCACCAGCTGTGCTTATACCTGTTTCTGTTCGACAATTCTGACCGACGACTTGGCTCTCTGAACGATCCAATATCAAACTGGCTTGGCAGTTCCCACCACTCTGAGCTTCCCCCCATCCAGATGGGTTAGCACCATCCTCGATAATGGGGGATGAATGATCGGTTTCTCCGAGGTGAGAGATAGCCTGGGCCGCCTCCAGTCGTCATCGATATTGGTGGATTCCACCCTGCAAGGAACGAACTGCATCCAATGACCCATGTGGAGAACCATCCCCTTATTGATCGGAGTGGGCCAGAACCGGATGAGCTCAGCATCGACATCTATGCGTGAGTCGACCCTCAGAGATTCATCACTGGTCAGGACATAGCCCCTGTCGAGCGCCTCTGCGTCCACGCCCTTCAATGCCATACCAACCCTTTCTCCCTTGACTGCCCAGTCATAGGTGTCATCGTGTTTCTGGATGGAGCGCACAATTGCGATATCTTCTCCAGGGAGAACCCTCAGTCTATCGTGTTTTCTTATCACTCCCTGGGAAACGGATCCGAGGATGACCGTGCCTACTCCCTTGACGTTGAAGTAGTGGTCCAGCGGAACACTTCCCTCCTTACATTGACCCGGGTCTAATGGCGAGAAGGAGGTCACCTCTTGGATCAGCTTTCCCCTTATCATTATCGGATCGTCCTCAACGAAATTATAGTTCTCCACCACGGTTCCAGCGATCAGGGGGGCTACCTGTTCTGAGACGATGAAGTTCCGGAGGACGATTATGCCCTTCTCCACACCACAGCAGTCGAGCATGAGGACAGCCTCGCCGAAGACGTGATCGATCATCTCAACGACGATGATGGCAAAGTGGGCCATGGAGGCCGAATAGAAAAACGGGGCCAACCTTTCAGGATACCGTGTTGGCTCCATGAGGGTGATGGTATTCTCCCCCTTCTTGATATTGTAGAAGGTGATGTCGGTATCGGTACCCTTCTTTCCTATGTCCCTTGCGTAACCTGGGGGTCCAACCACCGTCACGTTGAGGTTAGCCATTGCCCCAGGGGTACCAAGGGATTATAGATAAAGTTTGGCACAGGGGCAAAGAAGATATTCGACCGCTTCCATGAATGTCTGATGGAGATAGAGGAGCAGAAATGCCATTTTTGCGGGAGACAGGCAAAGTTCTTCGCTTTCGCCGCTTTCGTCTGCGATGATGAGAAGTGCATGGAGAAAGCCCGCGTCGAGAGGGGCGGCCCCGGCGGTCACATGAAGAGGAAAGCCGAAGGGAAGTCCATCGTGATCATTGAGGACGATAAGTGATCTAGATCAGTGTTTTAAGGCAGAGGCGGCCATCACATGAATGTCCTCGATATTGATCCCCCTTTCTGGCAGATTACGCTGTGCGCAGGTCAGGTGTATCAGACACTTGGGACAGGCGGTGACCAGTACTTCAGAGCCCGTGGACTCGGCCTCCCTGAGCCTTTCCAACTGCCAATCTCTGGTATATGTGTCGCAGTTGACCCAGTTTGAGTGGCCGCAGCAAGCGGACAGCCGCCCGGTCCGTCCCATTTCCTGTCTCATCCCCAAGGCATCTATTATTGTCCTTGGCTCGTCAACTATGCCGGAGTATCTACCCAATCGGCAGGGATCCTGGAATGTGATTTTCTTATCACTTCTTTCAAGGACGACTGTTCCATCTTTGATTGCATTTCCTAGAAGTTCCGTGAGGCTCTCGACTTCGAATCCCAGGGGACCTATTAAACTCGGGTAGAGTTCCTTGAAGGTCCAATATCCTTCCGGACAGGTGAATACCACCCTATCCGTCCCCCTGGCCTCTATGGCTTCAAGATTGAGGCGAGCAAGGGTTTCCAATGTTGCCATGTCACCCATCCAATATGCATCATGCCCACAACATCTCTCCCCGTCAATCAAAGCTGGTTTCACGCCCATGGCGTTCAAGAGGGATACTGCTGCCCGTGGTATCTCAAGGAGATCATCACGGAAATCCCTGAACATGACATCGAAGTAAGGAATGCATCCGACGAATAAAAGCGTCCCAGATCCAGGATCTAGCTCCATGGAATCGGTTACCCAGGTATTCTTTCTCGGCGATATGTGGGGCATTGAGGTCAACCTCCTCACTGAGGGGACGATGCCTCCGTGGGTCATCTCCGGGGGAACGTCTTTGACGATCTCCCCCCTCAGGTCTCTGATGAACTCATGAAATCTCACGCCTGAATCGCAGACCTCGCTGCACATGGCGCAGTTGGTACAGCTCCAGATGCCTCTATCATTAGGTACCCGCCCCTCTCGGAGGAACCTTTCCACCAGGGTTCGAGGCGAGAAATCTCCGGGTCTTCTTGAGACGGGGCATGCCCATGTGCATCGACCGCAGGTGACGCATCCGGGAACGCCCAGCTGCTCGGCTCTTTCCTCAATCCTCATCAATATCCCCTCTCAACGGTCCCAGTTCCCTTAGCGTGGAGACGAAGGTGTTGGCTGTCTGGGCGAACCTTTCGCCCTCGGAGGCCGATATCCATCGAAGCAGCAGCCGCCGCTCATCGATCCCGAGAAGTTGCATGATCTCCTGGGTTCTCTCCATCCTCCTCTCGGCCTCCTCGTTCCCCTTCATGTAATGACAGTCACCGATATGGCAGCCAAGTACCATCACGCCGTCCGCCCCTAGCTCGTAACATCTCAGCACCATGGCGGGATCCACCCGGCTCGAACACATCACCCTGACCACCCGGGTTTCCGGGGTGTATTGGCATCTCGAAACACCCGCCAGGTCAGCTCCCGCATAAGCGCACCAGTTGCAGCAGAAGGCCACCACTCTTGGGATGAAGCTCATTGCTCATCCCCCAGAAGCGCGTAGATCTGGGCTTCGATCTGCTCGATGGTGAAGCCTCGGGCCTCGATGGCGTTGCTTGGGCATGAAACCGCACATAGACCACATCCCTTGCACATCTTCGCCTCTATGTGGGAGATCGATTTTCCAGAAGCCTCTCTCAGCCGGGCAGCTCCGTAGCTGCAAAGCGATTCACATTCACCACAACCGCGACACCTATCCTTATCGACGACGCAAATCTGGCCCGGGGTCGTCAGAGCCTTCATGGATAGAAGGCCGGTAGCCTTGGCAGCCGCCGCCGATCCCTGAACCATGCTTTCAAAAAGATCCTTGGGATACTGGGCGCACCCAGCCACGAATATTCCATCCACTGCGAACTCCACTGGTGCCAGTTTTGGATGCTTTTCCAGGAAGAATCCTTCCCTGCTCAACGGGACTTTCAACTGGAGGCTAAGTTCCCTATTGGACCTGGAGGGTATCATTCCCACTGACTGAACCACCATATCCACCGGAATGGTGATCTCGCCATCAGTGACCGATCGGAACGAAATTCGTCCGTGCGAGATGACGGGATAGCCATCCATCCTGTAGAATCTCACACCCATGTCAGAGACATTCCTGTAGAGCGCCTCGCTCTCCATCTGGAATGCCATGATATCCCTGTGGAGCACACTCACCTCCACCCCCTGGGAGATGAGCGTCTTGGCCTGCTCAAGCATCTTCTTGCAACAGAACCGGGAACAGCCGAATCTCTCGTTACGCACTCCAACGCACTGCACGAAAGCCACGCTCTTGGGCAGGGGCGACCCCGCTCTGAGCAACCTGTCCAGCTCTAGGCTGGTTATCGTTTCATCACCGACTTCAACGTCGTCGGGTAGATCCGCTCCTGGGGCCAGGATTATGGCACCTGCCCTGATCTCCCTAGCATCATCAAGGATGATGGTGAAATCCCCAACCGATCCAGAGATGGATTCGATCCCATTGCCAATATATTTCTCGACGTCTAATCCTTCGAGGAGGGATTCGGCCGACATCTGATCCATCTCGCGGTCAGGTGATGCTTGGAGATCATTCATCCTTCCTCCAAGCTCGTTCCTGGATTCGATCAAGTGGACTTTGAAACCCTGCTTACGAAGGTCTCTCGCTGCGGAGAGGCCTGCTGGTCCTCCCCCCACCACAACCGCTTCCCTGATGATCTCCGCAGTTTGGGTTTGCAGCGGCTCAAGCCGGTTTGCCTTCGCAACCGCACTCCTGACAAGGTCTATGGCCTTCCTTGTCGCCTCGATCGGTTCTCCTTGGTGGACCCATGAGCACTGATCTCTGATGTTGGCCATCTCTAGCAGGTAAGGGTTAAGACCCGCCTTCTCCAAGGTGTCCTTGAAGATGGGCTCATGGGTACGAGGGGTGCAAGCAGCTATCACAACTCTGTTTATACCTTCTTCCTCAATCCTGCTGCCTATCTCCTCCAGAGCTGCCTCGGAGCATGTGAAGAGGTATTCCTCAGCATATGCCACTCCATCCATCCTCGAAGCGGTTTCAACCACCGCTGGGACATCGATTGTTGAGGAAATATTGGTCCCGCACCTGCATATGAATACCCCTACCCTAGGAACCTCTCCCGACACATCACGGACCTTGGGTTTCTTCGCAGCCTTAGGTTTTCTATCCGGGAAAAGGGTGAGCGACAAGGAAGCCGCAGCGGAGGCTTCACAGACGCTATCCGGTATGTCCTTTGGCCCGGTGCAGCATCCGGCAGCGAACACGCCACTTCGAGAGGTATGCAGTGTCCCATCTCGAGACAACACGGTCTTGATGAATCCGTTTTCCTCCAGTTCGATACCAAGGGTATCCGCCAGCTCTGCGGTTCCCGAAGATGGCGTAGCCGCCATGGCAAGGATAACCATGTCGGCTTGGATCTCCACGATCGTATCTCCCTCCACGTCTTCCATACTTACTCCCAGGGGATCGATTTTCACTTCGGCCGGCCTACCCTTGATCAACCTTATGCCCTTCTCCAGGGCGCGGTCCCTGAACCTGTCGAAGTCCTTGCCGTATGTTCTAAGGTCCATGTAGCACACGGTCACCTCCTCGATCGACGACTCGTGCTCAAGGGCTATCATTGCCTGCTTGAGGGACGCCATGCAACAGAACCTTGAGCAGTGCTCACAGTAATTCCGGTCCCTGGAACCCGCGCACTGGATGAAGATGAGCCTCCGGGGTATTGACCCATCTTTCATCACCAGCTGGCCGCCCGTAGGCCCCGAGGGGCTCAGCAGTCTCTCGAACTCGAGCGCGGTCAACACATTCGGATCTTCGCCGTATCTGTATGGAGCGATCTTCTTGGGGTCCAACTGATCGAAGCCCGTGGACACGATTACCGCACCCACTTCCAATTCCTCTTCCCTCTCCTCCATATCGAAGTCCACGGCGTCAGCTGGACAGACCTTCTGACAGTTACCGCATCTGTTCCTGGTGATTTTGAGGCAGTGTTCTGGGTCGATTGTGTACTTCAATGGAACGGCCTGGGCGAAGGGGATGTATATGGCCTTCCTTCTTCCTAAACCAAGCTCGAACTCGCTCTCCACAGCCGAGGGGCACTTGCTTGCACATTCCCCACATCCTACACATCTGTCTTCTCTGACGAACCGAGGTTTCACCCTCACCCTGAGGGTGAGGTTGGGGGGACAGCCTTGTAATTCCGTGGCTTCGGTAAGGGTCCAAACCTTGATCAGCGGGTGGCGATAGGCCTCGACAAGCTTGGGCGAGAGTATGCATGCGGAGCAGTCGTTGGTGGGAAATGTCTTATCCAGCTGAGCCATGTGTCCGCCAAGGCTTGGTCCCCTTTCGATCAAGTGGACATTGACCCCCGCCTTAGCGAGATCCAGTGAAGCTTGGACACCCGAAATGCCACCACCGATGACCGCCACCGCTTCAGACATCAAACCGGCCTCGAACCCTTTCCAGCTGCAACGGTCTTACTTACTGAAAAAGTTTGTTCCCCCACGGTTTACTGGCCCATCTCACGGTGTCGCATCCCTGTAAGGGACATGATTAATAGAGAGTTATACCCTCAAGGTTGATGATGAGGATCGTGGGTTTCGTAAATACCTCCTTGGTGGACTGGGATGGCAGGGTTTCTTCTGTCATTTTCCTTCCGGGATGCAACTTCCGATGCCCCTTCTGTCACAACCGTGAACTGGTTCTATCGCCGGGAAGCGTCCCCGAGGTCGATCATGATTCCATGATGCTCTATCTGGAAGAGAACTCAGATTTCCTGGATGGGGTTGTCATCACTGGAGGAGAGCCAACGATTCACTCCGATCTGCCCGACCTCATCACAGACCTATCGTCCATTGGATTGAGGGTCAAGCTCGACACTAACGGGTCCAATCCCTCAATGCTTCTGGATCTCATCGATTCAGGCCTGGTGGAAAGCGTTGCCATGGACATCAAGGGACCCCTCGACGAACGATATGACGACATATGTGGAGTGAAAGCCCCACTTGAGAACATCAAGCGCTCCATTTCCATACTCATGGACTCTGAAATCGAGCATGAATTCAGGACGACCATCGTCCCTCACCTCATCAAGGAAGGGGAGGTGGAGTCAATCGCCGCCTTCATCGGTGGAGCGAGGAAGTATGCCCTGCAGCAGTTCAGGCCGGGCGTCACACTCGATGATAGGCTTTCCAAGATCGACCCCTATCCCACGGAACGGATCCGCAACATGGCGGAGCTGGCCAAGCAGTATGTTCGCCGGGTAGTGATTAGGGGAGAGATATAGAGCTCAATATCACTCGTTGAGAACCCGCCCCATATCTTTTTGTACCTCCATTTCATGAATTGGGACAGCGGGGAACTGCTATATCATCGATGGAAGTGGTTTGAATTGAACGAGGAGGAACGGCACAAGACCTACATCGAGGGCTTCGACAAGGTCTTGGAAGGTGGCATCCCCCGGGGACACATCGTGTTACTTTCTGGCACCCCTGGGACTATGAAATCATCGATCTCATACTACATTCTTTATAATCAGGCAATGAAGGAGGATAAGGTCGGTATCTACGTGACTCTGGAGCAGTCCCGGAACAGTCTGCTTCGCCAGATGGAGAAGATGGGGATGTCCACGGAGAAGGTCAAGGAAAAGCTCCATGTTCTGGATCTCTCCCTGATAAGGAAGAAGCTGAAAGAGATATCCGCAGGAGGTTCATGGATGGAGGTCTTCAAATCCTATCTGACCAACCTCAGGGAGAGCCTCGAGTATGAGCTCATCGTT
>DATKXF010000006.1:0-5801 GCA_035529155.1 Methanomassiliicoccales archaeon
ACCGCAAGGAATGGTCTCAACCTACGGAGATATTGCTCGAGCCCTCGGGGACTTGAGGGCATCGAGGGTGGTTGGTATGATAATGGCAGCCAATGAGAGGCCAATAATCATTCCCTGTCATAGGGTGGTGTACTCAGACGGCCGCGTGGGCTGGTATGGCGGAATGGGCAAAGGCACGGAGAGAAAGGTGGAGCTGCTGAGTTCTGAAGGCCTGAGGATTGATAACGGGAAGGTTCACGACTTCGAAAGACGCCGCTTCCAGGATTTTCAAATTGAGCCAATCCTTTCCGAGATGATGGAGGAACAGTGTCTGCTGAAGGAGAGAGTGGTGAATGAAGATCTCCCCGAGGTCGATAGGGTGATCGGTCTGGATGTCGCCTACCAAGATAACATGGGGTTCTCCGCAGCTGCCTCGTTCGATCTGGAGAGTGGTGAACTCATCGAGGAGAAGGTCGGGAGGAAGGAAGTCAACTTCCCATATATTCCTGGGTACCTTTCATACAGGGAACTTCCCCTGCTCGCAGATCTGATCGATAAAGACGAGAAGACAGTATACCTCGTGGATGGACAGGGCTCACTTCATCCCAGGAGATTCGGTATTGCCTGTCATCTGGGCGTGTTCCTGGACGTGCCCACCATAGGAGTAGCAAAGAGCCTCCTCTGCGGAAAGGTGAATGACACCAGAGGAGATTCGGCATCCGTCTACTTGGATGGCGAGTTGGCTGGCATGATGCTTAAGAAGAACGGGAGCAAGGGAATCTATGTCTCCGTGGGCCACAGGACATCACTTCCCCTTTGCGGGACTGTTTGTAGGCGTTTCATGAAATACAGGGTGCCGGAACCTTTGAGGAAAGCACATGCACTGGCCAATCAAGCCCGGGCAGATTGGGGGCGAGGCTGAGATGAAGATAGCGGTTCTGGGCGCAGGAGCCATGGGATCGCTCATGGGAGCTCATCTGTCCCGAGTTCACGATGTCACACTCGTTGGCCGGAAGGAGCAGGTATTGGCCATCAGAGAGAGAGGATTGAGAATAGTTGGCCTGGAGGCCATGACATGCTGGCCGGAAGCGATGGAAAACCTCGAAGAAATCGATACCCCTGACATGATCGTCTTGACCGTCAAGGCCTTCGATACTGAGAGAGCACTCCCCATCATAGATCGTGTTAGAAATGACCAAACCATCGTGATTTCACTCCAGAATGGAATTGACAACCATTTTCTGATCGCGGAGAGAATCCCACGGGCCGTATCAGGCCTCACTTCCTGGGGGGCGACCCTCGTCGAGCCTGGAAAGGTCAGGTTCGCCGGAAGGGGCGATATGATCCTCGGCTCCATCGCAGGAGAGATTGAGGACGTGGATAAGGTAGCCCAAGTTTTCAGGCTCGCGGGAATAGACTGCCGAGTGTCTTCAATCATAGAGCCAGAGATATGGATGAAGGCGATCGTGAATGCGTGTATCAACCCCATCACCGCACTTGTCAGGAGGGAGAACCAATGCCTTAGAGAACCAAGCCTTCTCCACATTGCTAAAATGGCCTGTGATGAGGCTGTACGGGTTTCCAAAAGGGCTGGAGTGAATTTGCCTGAGGACGATCCGTTCGAACGGGTAATGGAGGTCGTGGATAGGACCGCCGAAAACCGATCTAGTATGCTCCAGGACATTGAAAGAGGGAGACGGACCGAGATAGACGAGATAAACGGTTCTATAGTGAGAAGGGGCGAGAATATGGGAATACCCACACCTGTGAACATGACACTTTGGAGACTAGTAAGGTACTCCGCCAACAGTCCCGTGCTCGTCGATCGTAAATGAAGAAGAATTCCCAACAATCTTCAGAAAGGTTAATATTGCCAGTACATGATTTTGAACCGGGATACCATGGTCGATGTCAAGAAACTGGCCGCGAAAGCCATGGAGTATAAGGAAAAGGGCCTGAGCGATCGCGAGATTGCTGACGAGCTACATGTCAGCGTCGATACGGTCGGGTTCCTGGTGGAAGAGGGCGCTACAGGTGCCTGCCCACCCTCGGACGTGAAGATCGGATGGCGTAGCATTGGCGTCTATGGGACGCGGATCGGCATGATGAGCGAGATCATGGCCGACATCATCATTGAGGAGTTGGAAAAGCGGAACCTGGAGATCGATTCGGTACTGGGTATCGCTATCAACGGCGTGAGCTTTGCTACCATAATCTCCGAGATGCTCGAGACCGAATTGGTGGTCTACCGACCCCCTGCCGAGAGAGGCAAAAGGGGGGGTGCCTTCAGCTCCAACTATGCCAGCGTCGAAGGAAAGAAGGTTGTTATCGTGGACGACGTGCTTTCAACCGGTGGAACGGTCGAAGAGACCATCGAGGACATCAAAGTAGCCGGTGGCGAAACTGTCCTAGTGGTCGTGATAGTCAACAAGAGCAGCCGAAACGATATCAATGGCGTTCCTCTACGCGGTATCGTCAGGGCTAGGTCAATGGGAGGCACCATACTGGGCGGAGGTCCACTGCATTCGTTCCCGTATGGCTGAACGAGGCTGATGAACGCTGATGACACCAGCCTGACCGAGTCGGACAGGAGGAAGCTCCTGTCCAAAATCCACTCTGTTCTCTTCTGGGTGGGAAGACAAATTCCGGAAGAGGAAGATGTGGAAGGGGAAAAGGTGAAACTCAAAGACGTCGTGTTCAGGTATATCGCCAAAAACAACCCATCCCTCCAGGAGATGGAAGGAGCGTACTCTCTTGCCCGGCGTCTACAGTCCAAAGTCGACGATATGGAAAGTCAGATCAAGCATGCTGACATGACCGTAAGGGAGGCGGAGGAGCTCCTAGACCACACCCTGGGATTGATGAGAGCCATCGACGAGCTCAAGAAGAGAGGAGGCCCTGGTTCCGACGTCAAACTCCAGGCGCTTCTGTGCAAAGTCGACGACCAAAAACGCTGGCTAGATTTCGTACGCTCCCTAATGTAATAATCGCAATTGTCAAAATTATTGTATAACCAGAAACTCCTGCTTTTTTTCGGAATTTATTTATAGGAATTCTTTGATATCTACGAAAATCGTACGAATACTGGGAAGATACCTGGATGATAGTACGAGGCGATTACATGATGGATCATCTAGACGAGAAAATTATTGAGATCCTGAAAAAGGACTCGAGGCGGCCATTCGTTGATATCGCTAACCAACTGAAGGTTTCCGAGGGAACGATCAGGAGCAGGGTACGGAAGCTGGTAGATGAGGAGATCATTCAGAGCTTCACCATCAAAACCAGCAGCAAGAATGTCAAAGCGATCATCGAGATCAAGATCGACGTTAACGTTAACACGGCCGAGGTGGCATCGGAGATCGCCAAATTCGATGGCGTGTCCGAGGTTTTCGAGGTCACGGGCGAGGAGGACATCGTAGCTATAATCGATGTTGCTTCATCGCCCCAATTGAACGAAATCATCGAGAGAGTACGCAAATTCGATAATGTCCAGTCCACCCGGACAAGGTTGATACTCAAGGAGCACTTCGGGGGAGATTGATTGTTCAAAGGGTGCGGGACTGCCATCATTACACCTTTCACCAAAGACGGTCAGATCGATGAGGCTGGCCTCAGGGAGCTTGTTGACTTCCAGGAGGCCGGTGGAGTCGATGCCATAGTGCCTTGCGGTACAACAGGTGAGTCCGCCACCCTCAACTTTGAGGAGCATGTGAAGGTCATTGAGATCGTGATAGACCAGGTCAAGAAGGCAAAAGTCATTGCTGGCACCGGAAGCAACTCCACCCATGAAGCGGTGGAGCTTAGCCGGGCAGCTGAGGATCTTGGTGCCGATTTCCTGCTATCCATATCTCCTTACTACAATAAACCGACCCGAAAGGGATTGGTCCAGCATTTCTCGACCATTGCGGAAACAGTCGATGTGCCCATCATCGTTTACAATGTACCGAGCCGTACGGGGGTGAATCTCCCGGCCTCGACGACCCTGGAACTGAGCGACATCTATGGGATCGTGGGGATCAAGGAGGCAAGTGGAAACATAGTACAGGTGATGGAGATCATCGAAGGTGCTCGCGAAGACTTCTCGGTGCTCTCTGGCGATGACAGCATGACATTCCCCATGATGGCCGCGGGAGCCAAGGGAGTGATATCAGTGGCATCGAACATCGTCCCTGAAAAGGTGTGTGCCATGGTACACAGGTTGCTGGAAGGTGATCTCGAGGGTGCCAGGGAACTGAATTACAGGCTACTGAGGCTTTTCAAACACCTGTTCCTAGAGACAAACCCAATACCGGTGAAAACCAGCCTCCGCCTGATGGGAAAGCCTTCGGGAAGTTTCCGGTCACCCATGTGCGACATGGAGGACGAGAACCTCAAGATCCTGAAAGGGACTCTGGCGGACCTCGGACTAATCTGAGGTGGTTGAAGAAATGATTCGAGTCGCTGTTGCGGGAGCCAGCGGTAAGCTGGGAAGTATGGTCTGCAGTCTTATCCAGTCACACTCAGGAATGGAGCTAGAAGCGGCAATTGTCTCTCCTCAGAACCCAAGACTTGGCGAGGAGATATTCCGGGGGGTGTTAGCGACTAGCCCGGCAGACCTGGAATCTACGCTACACGGTGTAGATGTGTACGTGGACCTGACATCACCATCCGCGGCAGACAAGAACCTTCTCCGGATCCCAAGCGCGGAGGTCAATTCCGTGGTTGGCACTACCAGCATATCACCAGAGACAATGAAAACATTTACCCGGGGCATCAAGGAGCACGGCCTTTCCGCCGTTGTCTCCCCAAACTTCTCGGTGGGCGTCAATGTATTCTGGAAGACCTGCGAGAACTTGGCTCATGTCCTGAAGGACTACGATGTGGAGATCATCGAGGTTCATCACAACATGAAGAAGGACGCACCTTCCGGTACAGCGGCAAGGGCCGCCGAGATAATTGCCAGAGCAACGGGGATCGAGGACATGGTGCACGGAAGGCAGGGCAATGTTGGTGCCAGGAAGAAGGAGATTGGAATCCACGCGGTGAGGGCAGGGGATGTTGTTGGAGAGCACACCGTTATCTTTGCTGGCAAGAAGGAAAGGATCGAGTTAACGCACCGAGCCCATTCGAGGGAGGCATTCGCTGAAGGATGTCTCACCGCAATAGAATGGGTTGCGGGAAGGAAGGACGGCGAGGTCCATGGAATGAACGAGGTGCTAGGACTATGATGAGAGTGATGAAATTCGGCGGAACCAGTATGGGATCGGTGGAAGCCCTTTCCAATGTACGGTCCATCGTCAGCAACGAGCCCAGTAAGAAGGTGATCGTGGTCTCAGCCATGTCCAAGGTGACCAACCTTCTCATCTCATGGATAGATTCAAAGCAGCCCCCGATAGAAGACGTTTTGGAGACTCTCTTCGACAGGCACATGGAGATCCTGGAACCTCTGCTTTCGAAAGAACTCAGGGAAGCCTATGAGCAGGATGTCAAGAAACGTCTTGAGAAGCTTTCAGAACTGATGAAGCACTACACCTTCCAACCATCTACCGCACTGGCGGATGCGATATCAAGCTGGGGCGAGAGGCTGTCTTCATTGTCATTGCTCTATGTGCTCCAGAGCGCTGGTGTCGACGCAATCCGCATGACTTCAGAGGAAGCGGGCATCATAGCCAAGGGCCCTCCTGGGATGGGAGCCTGCGATCTGGAGGCCACAAGCCCCAACCTGAAGAAAAACATTCTTCCCCTCATCGAGGAGGGAAAGACCGTTGTTCTGACGGGATTCTATGGCGTCAATGACCAGGGAAGACCACTTACCCTGGGACGGGGGGGGTCCGACTACT
>DATKXF010000007.1:0-5346 GCA_035529155.1 Methanomassiliicoccales archaeon
ATGAGCCCAGAGAATTTCAGCATCTCGTTGTACGCATCGAAGGGCATTCCTTCAGACCATAGAGCGATCTCGTTTACGTAGAGGACCTCAAAGACCTTGGATGTGGCGAACATGATATGCTTTGATGCAATGGAGTCCGCCACCTCCTGCATCATGTCCAGGGTCTCGTCCTTAGTCAGAATATCATAAGCCATCATCAGGGATGTGTTCCCGACCTGGACCGTTTTTTCCAGAACCCTTGGTACCAGTCCCGTGGTCTGAGCTTTGATCGGATCTACATATGTACCAGAAGCTCCGGCCATGTACATGGTTCGGACATCCTTGTCCTCTATCCCGACCTCGGTTATCAACGTCCTATGTCCCGCTCTGATGGCACCCATTGCCTTCCCCGCCTCCCTCAGATCCTTGTCCAAGAACTTGATGCCGTCCTGGAGATGTATGGCTCTATCCGCAGTATTGATGCTGGGAAGGGTGATTAGGCCGGACTCCAATCCGCAGGCCACTGCGGCGACGACTCCGGTTCCAGTTATACCTCTGGCCTTTATGTTCTCCACCCGCTCCATGGTTCCTTTTCGCGGATCGGTTATTGAACCGACTCTCACACCAAGGCGGTCATCCAGTACCATATTCTTCCATCTGCCATCGGAGTCAATATCCAGATCGGAGATGGCGAAGGGGGCGGCTAGCATCCCATGGGATATGTGCTGACCCTCCATGGCCGGCCCTGCCGCGGCCGAACCGCTGTAGAGCTCTCCATCGTGGAAGAGACCCATTTCAGCATTGGTACCGTAGTCGGTGACCATGCAGGTCTCCCCTTTCTCGAGGAGCTTGGATTTAATGATCATCGCCAGGGCATCTGCTCCCACCTCGTGTCTTATCGCGGGAGGTATTCCGACCTCGGTCTCCGGTTTGACCATGTTGAGACCGATCTCCCCCGCGGTAGTAACATGAGATCTTCGGCTGGGTCTCTCGACCTTGAGCCTCCTGAGGATCGATTGCCCGGCATAAGCCAGATCTCTGATCTCAATGTTCTCGAACATGGAAAGCTGGATGGGGTTCCCACAAACAGCGATCTTGCTGATCTGATTTCTGTCCACTTCGTGAAGGCAGATTAGCTTATCAATGGTCTCTTTCACGATACTATGACCAACCTCGGCACCATTCTCTATCCAGAAATGAAGGTGGTCCATGATATTGGCACCCGGAAGGGGATGCCTCATGGTAATTGCCGTGGAGATGATCTTACCGTGATCATTGAGGTCAACAAGATGGGTTCTGTACCCGCTTGTGCCAAGGTCTAATGCAATCCCGTAAGCCATGGTGGATCACGATTTCCATATGGAATTCTTGTATTTAAAATTGCAGAGGTCAACCGTTTCGCAATCTACTGAAAACGCAAAGCCAGTTATGGTGCGAATCGTCACAGGTTCTGGATCAAAATCCCTTCACCGTTCTTACCATGGCTCGAAGATTATCCATGGGTATCCGGGGTGCCAGGCCGCAACCTGGATTGACTATATCGAATCCCGCTTCCATGACCCTCTTGGTCGCTTGGATCACATCCTTAGGGGATCCTTGGAGCAGTGGATTGACCACGCCCACATTGCCCATCAGGGCACATCTTCCATTCACGAGTCCCGATGCTTTGAATGGATCCACCTTCTCCTCGATGCTTATCCCGTCAACACCAGTGGATATCATTCCATCGATCAACATGGTGGTGTCCCCACAGATGTGAAGCACTGACATCGCGTTCTCAATTCCCTTGAGGCAGCTGACGGTGTATGGGGCAGAGAACTCGGAGTGCGTCTCGGGTGAGATCATGTCGGAAGAGGCTGAAGGGTTACTAAGAAGAATGACATCAGGATGTGCCGCATCGAGCGCGGAGATGTACCTCTGGCTGAGCTCGGTTGCCTTTTTCAATAGCTCGTGGACCTCGCCTGGATCTAGAATTATCCCCAGGAGCAGATTTTCCATTCCCACAAGATGTCCGGCTATGGTGAAAGGTCCGGTGGCCAGGGGAACGATCGGAACATCCTCCCTCGTCATCTTTCTCAGGATGTCTATGGACTCGATGGTGACCGGGGCCCGTCCCAGTTCTTCCACATTGTCTGGTATCTCAATCTCGTCGCCGAGTGAAAATGGGTGTCCTTTGACCATTGGGGTCCTGTCCATCTTCCCGAGATCGACCTTGGCCCCCATGATCTCCGCTTCCACTGTCAGGCAGAAAGGCACTCTCACCGATTCGAATCCGACCACCGAATGGGCTGCATATGCCAGCAGTGCCATCTCCTTGGCATCGGAATGCGCCTCAGGCCAGTACGCCCCAACTGCCCTCATCTGATCCAGGGTCACCGAAGTGGTCATGCAGCAGATGGGAGGTCTGTCAACCCATTCACCAGCCAATGCCGAAAGAACTCGTTCCAGTGGTCTCATCATGCTGTAATCCACCTTTGTCCTGATAACGGACAAGAAAAAGGCGGGTCATATATTTTGCTGATTGTTCCTTAAGATCAACTTCAGCATGTGTTCTCAAATTCGAATAAAATAAAGAAGAAAAGGGTTGTTGGGGTTTACTTCCTGAACTTCTTGACCTCGTCGACGAAGGCCATGAGGTTATCCTTGGAAACACGAGCAGCGAGACCACAGCCAGGGCTTGCAACATTGAAGCCAGACTCGCAGATCTTCCTTGCGTGTTCCCTGGTTGTCTCAGGGGTTCCCTGCAGAAGTGGGTTCACTACACCGCAGTTTCCGATGAGAGCAGCCCTGCCATCCACCAGCTCGACCGCCTTGAAGGGGTCGACCTTCTCCTCGATGGAGAGGCCGTCAACTCCGGTTGCGATCATGTGGTCCAGGAGAATCGTGGTGTCTCCGCATATGTGAAGGATTGTCTTTGCGCTCTCTATGCCCTCGAACGAGCGCTTGATGTAGGGTGAGGCGAACTCGTCGAACATCTCACCTGACAGCATGTCGGTGGATGCTGAAGGATCGCTCTGCTGAATGGCGTCAACCCCGATTGCATCGATTGCCTTCTGATACTGGTAGGCGATCTCCGCTCCGATCTTGACAGCCTCGTGTACAGCCTCGGGGTTGGTTAAGATCCAGAGCAGTAGGTTCTCAGTCCCAACAAGGTGACCAGCGATTGTAAATGGTCCGGTGGTACCCACAACGATGGGGAGATCCTTTCCTACCTCTTCCTTCATAATCTCGGCAGCTTCCCTGACGACCTTCGCTCTTCCCATATCAATGAAGTCTTTCGGGATCTCAATGGTGTCAAGGTTGTCCTCGTTGAAAGGATGTCCCTTGACCATTGGGGTCCGGTCAACCTTACCCAGGTCCACGGGGAGTCCCATGTTCTCGACCTCGATTGTAAGGCAGAAAGGTATCCTGGCAGCTTCGAATCCCAGAACGGAGTTCTGAGCTATTCCAAGCTTTGCCATCATCTGGGGATTAGTGTGCGCATCAGGCCAGAAGACGTTAACCGCTTCCATTTGATCCACGGTAGCGCTCTGGGTCATGCAAGCAACTGGTGGCCTGTCAAGTTCCTTCATGGCCATGCCGGCGTACCAGCGCTCTTTAGGTGTCATTCCATTATCCATGAAATCTTCCCTCCTCAGTATACCATAAATGTGGCCCTTCAACATTGAAATCTAGCTACTTTAATCTTTCTTAAACGATTGTTGGCTGACCCATGGCCGTGGCACGGACCTCTATCCAGCCAGTTGTCTCACTACCCGACATGAAACCGCTCCTCACATGTTTCGATTCGGTCTCTACCTTGACCCTTACATCGCGGGCCCCTGAACGCATGGCCTTGATCTTCACATGGTCGGCCGCCATTTTCATCGCCGCCCTTAATGCTATGGAGGGATCGTTATAGGTTATCGGATCACAGAACGGGGAGATCAGGATGAAGCGCTTGTTGCGCTCGAAGACCACTATGTCCACCGTCTCCGCCACCTGACTGCATACTGCCCCAACGGCATTTCCCACCTCGTGACCTTGAGGCACGATGACCTTGGTGCCCAAACGATTCTCGATCATGGGGAGCCAGACATGGGCAGGAGCACCTATACCAACTATCGGCCTGGAGACTCTGGCTTCAAGTTTCAGCAAATTGCTGTTGGTTTGCCTCGTCACATTGTCGAGAAGAAAAGCACAGCCCGGACACTCTGGAAGCACGGCTCGTTCGTCCATCATTATCTTCTTTATGATCTCCTCAGAGATCCTAGCAACGAATGAATTAATGGTGCTTTTCACAAAGTCAGAGGGCGATTTACCGCAGATGTGGGCACTGGATTCCACTCCGATCTTTGCGGCTTCCACCACGCCCTCGGTGTACTCGCCAGTCACATGAAGTAGATCTGTAGGTGTTAGACCAATTCCTCCTACCAAGTTCTTCTGCATCAACGACGTCACGTACCTGTCCACAAGCAAGATGCCGGTCGCATCCCTGATGTCCTGAGGTGTGGAGGGCCCGTTCTCAGAGAGGTAATCTAAGACCCTACGTTCCTCCGCAGTGATCTTTCCATCCTTTCGCGGGAAGCTCACCAGGAACCTGGTTTCCCAGGTATCCCTCATCCTCTCCAGTAGCCCTTCATACCTTGCGGCCGCAAGCGACAGGGGAAGCACCCTGTTCTTGGTTATCTCAACGGTACCATCCATCTTGGCTATGATCTCGGAGTCTCCACCCAGGGCGGCGGTCCACATGTCCACGGCGCGAACTCTGGTACGCCATTCCCCGACCGACGCGCCCTCCTTACTGACCTTGGGAAAACCATCCTCCAGGAAGGCTATGTCTGTCGATGTTCCACCGATGTCCACGATTATGCAGCTGTCCACGGCTGCAAGGAGGCGCCCGCCCATTGAGCTGGCTGCAGGACCAGACAGTACGGTCTCAATAGGTCGCTCCCTCGCTGTCCTGATGTTCATGAGGGTGCCATCGCCCTTGAAGACCATGATCTGGGACTTGATGCCACGGGCTTTCATTGAGCGCTCTACGTCATTCAAGAACTGGTTGATGATGGGGATCAGGCGTGCGTTGAGCACAGCGGTGACGGTACGCTCGTGGATTCCCAGCTCCGTTGTCAGCTGATGGCCCATCACAACTGGAACGCGGAGAGTCTCCAGTATGTTCTCGCTAACCATCCTCTCGTGCGATTTGTTATAAACGCTGAAAATGCCGGATACGGCGACCGCTTCGAGGCCGTCCATCTCATTAACCGCCTCCAAGACCTCATCGAGGATGAGAGGGGATACCTCCTCCCCCCTGGTGTCGTGGCCTCCTGAGATGAATACCTGTTTGGTCGCTCCCAGCTTCCATTCGGGATCCGGTTTCCAGCCAAT
>DATKXF010000008.1:0-9261 GCA_035529155.1 Methanomassiliicoccales archaeon
AGTCCTCTATCGATGAGATCGTGTCCCTGATGGCTTCCTTTTCCGTCAGGAATGGAGGTTTGAGCAGTAGGTATGTTCTCAGAGGGATGCCTTTCTCCAACAGGAGTGAGGCTGCCTTCTCGTAATCACGAAATGTGAAGCCCTTGTTCACGCATTCCTCCCTTACTAGATCGCTTGATGTCTCCAGGCCGATAGCGACATGCGCCCTCTCCATATCGATTCCATCCAGGTTGTGAATGCTGACGAACTCCGGTCTGCTCTCGAAGAGGATCCTTTGAGATTCCGAGAATGCCTCGAAGATCTCCCCCCTCAGCTCGGTTGGTATCTCCCCAGTGTCAAGAAAGCTTCCCGAGGTGTATATCTTTACCATATCTTCTCCATCATACCTCTCGAGCGCAGAGCCTACCTGCATCCTGAGGTCCTCGATGCCAATGCCATCCTCGCTGGCCGAGTGGTAACCGCACATCAGACAGCCGCCATTACGGTACCATTTGCATCCTGCGGTCCGCAGGATGAGCACCATGGCCTCCACTGTCCTACCGTCGATCTGGTCCTTTTCCTTCCAAAGAGCCTCGGGCCTCTGCCTCCTCTCGGGATCGTTTTTCCTTCCCATCATCCAATCCTCTTGTTCGCCGCTCAGAACATCGCGGAAAGGCTATATATCTTGCCATGGTGCCAGAGAAGTGATATTCTGGTTTAGACCATGTATTCGATTCGTTCTAAACGTATCCTACGGATATCGAAACTCTTGGTATCAATCCCAATTCAATTTCAATGTAGATTGGGGATAACCGGAGTGTTCTTGACTTGAACTTACAAATTTATTAATAGGCTACTCTATACTTCCACAGGAAAGGTAGATCTTATGGCTCGTAAAATTATCGTTATCGGTACCGGAGCCGCTGGAATGCCGGCTGCCTCCGCTGCGCGAAGGACGGACAAGGACGCCGAGATCAATGTATTCACGGATGACGAGTACATCGCTTACTCCCCATGCGTGATACCATGGGTCCTTGAGGGCCTCATAGACTGGGATTACATGGTGATGCACAATTCGGAATTCTACAAGAAAGAGAGGAACATCAACGTGCACACCAAGACAAAGGTCACTGATGTAGACGCGGACAACAAGAAGATCACCACCGAGGACGGCAAGGAGTGGGCATACGACTCCCTCATAATAGCCACGGGTGGATACGTCTGGGTTCCGCCTATCGGGGGCAAGGACCTGGATGGTGTCTTCACGGTTAGAACCATCAACGATGGTAAGAGGATCCAAGCCTCGATGAAGGGCGCCAAGTCTGCTGTCATAGCAGGTGCTGGCGTTATCGGCCTCGAGATGGCGCTGGCCATGAAGAAGACGGGTCTGGATGTCACTGTCATCGAGATGTTCCCTCAGGTCATCCCTAGGATATTCGACAAGGACATGGCCGACATGGTCCAGGAATACCTCGAGGGAGAGGGCATTAAATTCGTGATGGGCACTCCAATAGGATCCATCAAGGGAGAGAATGGCAAGGCAGTGTCCGTGATCGCTGGGGACAAGGAGTACCCCGCCGAGGTGATCATAATGGCCACAGGGGTTCGCGCTAATCTGGAGATCCCCAACAAGATCGGACTGGATATTGGTGAGCTGGGTGCGATAAGGGTCAGTCCCACCATGCAGCCATACAAGAAAGGCCGGCTGGTACCTGACATCTACCTCGCAGGTGATGTCATCCAGGTGGAGAGCTGCATCGTTCCTGGACCCACAATGAGCCAGCTAGGCTCCAGCGCGGTCAGACAAGGTATTGTGGCTGGCACCAACTCGGCAGGTGGAAGCCTGATATATCCAGGGGTCACGAGCCCGTGGGTCAGCGTGATCGGTGACATCCAGTGTGGTGGCACCGGCATTTCTCTAGGGCTCGCATCCTATTACGGAATCAACGTGGTCGAGGGCAAGTACACCGGTCTTTCCTGCGCTAGGTATTACCCCGGTCACGAGCCCGTGACCGTGAAGATACTGGTGGAGAAGGGAAGCCACAAGGTACTGGGAGCCCAGATGGTTGGCAAGGACCCACAGATGAACGGGCGTGTGAACTGGATCACCGGGGCCCTCGAAAAGGGAGTGACCATCGAGGAGTTCGTCATCCAGTTCGAGAACGCCTACTGCCCGCCAACCAGCATGGTACGGGACCCCGCCCATACAGCCGCCGAAGTGGCCATGAACAAACTTTAAGTTGGCAACAACTAAATAGTTCATAGGCCAAGTGGTGGTAAGATGAAGAGGGTGAAATTCAAGACGGTTGGACATCTCGCCCAGATGGCCGGTGTAAAGGAACTGGACATCGAGTTGGAAGGCTCGACTATCAGGGATTTCCTGATAGAGGTCTTCAAGCAAACTGACGAAAGCTACGGCAAGTTTGTCTTTCCCAGGGAAAGCCTCAACGATGTGGTGACCATTCTCCAGAATGGAAAGAACATCAAATTGTTGGATGGTCTTGACACGCCTCTTGAGGACGGCGACGTCGTCAACGTCATGCACATGAATGTGGGCGGTTAGCCTACAAGATCTTCATCAAGCCACCGGCAAAACTCCTTCCCATCTCTGGTTTTTTCATTCTGATTAGTTTCCATCACGAAGAGTGATTGATTAATCAAGAAATAAAAAAAAAGGAGGGTTCTAAGCGCCGTCCCGATCCCGATAGAACTCTGTGTATTCAGAGGAAACACATTGACTATTGAACCGAGTATCCCTCGATGTTTGGATACTCGGAACTCATTAATAAAGGTAAATCGCGGTTATGCAACCCTTCTTGATAGTTATTTATTGGAGGCATGGATTAGTTAATGAAGAAATATCAATTTGAACCTTATGAAACAGTAGAATTGTTTATTATATGACATGAAAATAGATGTATGTATAATAAAAATGCTAATTGATATACAAATTTATAATAATGATTAAGTGATCCATATCGGAATCATTCTGACCGTTGGTAGCTTTTCGGAGGGCAAATAGGATATTTCTCCCGATTCCCAGAAGTATTTAATAAGCGGCTGGTGATTCGACCATGATTTCCATGGATTCAGAGGAACGATTTGACCTACTGACCAGGAATGCCGAAGAGGTCGTTACCCATGAGGAACTGAAAAAGCTCCTGGAGACCAACGACCGACCAAAGGGTTACGTGGGTTTCGAGCCTTCGGGCCTGGTGCATCTTGGCTGGGTCATCATATCCAACAAGGTGAGGGACTTCGTCGACGCAGGATTCGACTTCACGGTGTTCTTCGCGGACTGGCACGCCTATATCAACGACAAGCTCGGTGGAAACATCGACACGATCAGGATATGTGCCAGATATATGGAGGACTGTTTCGAGGCACTTGGTGTGCCCAGGGATAAGGTCAATTTCATCTATGCCTTTGAGCTCATGGATAACATCGATTATTGGTCCAAGGTCATCAGCATCGGGAAGAATTCGACCCTATCTAGGGTGAAGAGGGCCATGACCATCATGGGAAGAGAGGGTGACGAGGCCGAGGTGGATACCTCTAAGGTCATGTACCCCCTGATGCAGGCGGCGGATATTTTTGCCCTGGATGTTGATGTGGCCTACGCAGGTATTGATCAGAGAAGGGCGCACATGCTGGCCAGAGAGGCAGCTGACAAACTCGGCTGGAAGAAGCCAGTAGCATTGCACACACCCTTATTATCAAGCCTCAAGGGAGGCGATCGAATGGATCCCCTTGCAGCCAAGATGTCTAAGAGCGACCCTGACAGCGGGATCATGATTCACGACTCTCCAGAGGACATCAGGAGGAAGATTAAGAAGGCATTTTGTCCGCCCGAGGCGGAGGGAAATCCAATACTGGATATTTGCCGCTTCATCATATTCCAGAGGATGGATGTCTTGAAGATCGATCGTCCTGAGAAGTTCGGTGGCACCTTGGTTTTTGAGAGCTACCCGGCCCTCGAAGAGTCATACGTGGCAGGACAACTTCATCCAATGGACCTCAAGAACGGAACCGCATCCGCCCTTGTGGAGATGCTTGCCCCCGTGCGGGAGTTCTTCGAAAAACACCCAGAAAATCTAGATAGGATTCGAGAGATCATCAACAAGTGATCTTTCTCGATCCAATTTCCTTCAATATTATTCAATTCCGGTTTGGTTCCGAATCCCTGATCTTTCTGAAGAAGTCCATTGTGCGCCTCATGCACATGTTGAGCATTGCTTCAACATCACCCTCCCCGATGAGACCAGCAGCTCCGGGATGTCCTCCACCATCGTTGGAGGTCTCGAAACCGATATTCTCCAGCATTCTTCCCAGGTGCAGTCCCATCCTAACCATTTCCTGCCTGGCCCTTGCACTGACTCTGAACCTATCTTCGCGCTGAGAGCCCACGAAGGCCACGTCCGCGCCAAGCGACAGCAGCGATTTTGAGACGGAGCTTTCGAAAGATGATCCGTGGGAGACGGCCACTATATATTTTCCTATCCTGTCAAATTTGAGTCTCTGCCCCCCTTTCAGCTGCGCGATCTTTTCTGAGATATCCTGTTCCATGTCGGTGAGCGCAAACACCTCGTCGATCTCAAGGCCGTGTTCCTTCATGAGCTTGGCAAATGCCATCAAGAGTTCATTGGTAGCATACCGGAAGTGGCCGCTATCGGTGACCATCCCAGTGAGCAGAACTAGGCTGGTATTCCTGTCCAACACCTTTCCAGCGGTTCTTGCCAGCTCCAGAACGATCTCCGCGCAGCTTCGTTTCGATTCATCGCAGTAGTAGACGCAACCATTCCACTTCTCAGAACGTGCATGATGATCGATGATCACACTACCTGGAGGAACTTGACTGAGTTTTTCCAGCTGATCTGGTGAGGAAGTATCGACAACAACCACCAGGTCATATGCAGAGGGATCAGCCCCCTCACCGACTTCGATCCCCAACTTCTCAGTGATGATTTTTGATATCCGATCCAGGCCGCCAGGGGCCACTATGTCCGCCTCCGGGAAAGCCTTGGCGATCGCGTAGGCGCTCCCCAGAGCATCGGGATCAGCATTTCCGTGGATTAATATGAGCTTCCTGCCCTTTTCGAGCTTGGAAGAGATTGACTGGAGCATGATGGTTTCCAGAATGGAACCCAACTATTTGCAGTTTTTCGAAGAATGAAAAGAAACTACTATATAGTAATATTTTACATAGTATTTATTGATGATATGCCTGACAATGAGCTGATGGAACTGATTGCTCGGCTTCTAAGGGAGGCTGAGATCATGTACCTCGCCACAAATGGTGCAGACGGTCACCCTCAAATACGGGCGGTCTTCAACCTACGGAACGAGAAGCAGTTCCCCACACTATCTTTCCTCAATCAGGACCCCGATGACATTACCATCACAATCTCAACCAACACCTCCTCTAGGAAGGTCGAGGAGATCAAGAATGATTCCCGAATTTCGGTATACTACTGCAAACCGGGAGAGTTCAACGGAGTGCAGCTCAGCGGCATGGCTGAGTTAGTGGAGGATACAGATCTCCAACATCGCATCTGGGTGGACGGATGGGAGCGATACTACCCATTGGGGCCAGAGGATCCCGATTTTGCCCTCATAATGATGAAGCCGTCGCTGGCCAGGGGATGGGCGACCCCACATAAGTTCGAGGTGAGTTTGGAATGACACAGATGCCAAGCCAGGGAGGCTTTCTGCTCTCTAGGGCGCATCGGTTATCAAAAAGGGTTTTCAATCGCCTCCTGATGGAAAGGGGAATCCCCATCAATTCGGGACAGGGGAGAATACTCTTTGTGCTCCTGAAAGAAGAGGGTATATCTATACAGCAACTCGCGGAGAGAGCGTCTCTGAGCCCATCCACACTTACAAGCATGTTGGATCGGATGGAGGAGGATGACCTGGTGAAAAGAAGAAGATCAGAGGGCGATCGCAGGGCCATACTCTTGTTCCTCGGAGAGAAAGCGCAAGATCTCAGGCGCGACTACATGGACCTCTCGAAGGATATGACCGAATTATTCTATGAGGGATTCTCCAGAGAGGAAAGAAATGATCTGGAAGGATATCTCATTCGGATAATTCAGAACCTCGAAGCGGTGGAGAGATCTTGGTAGAAACAGCAATATACATATCCTCAGGATTAGAATGAATATGAAGTAAATGGGGGATTGAAAATAAGCGTGTTAATGGTGGAGACGTGGGTGGTCAAACCAGAATACGATCTTAAACACAAGCAGTTATGGAAGGAATTCCTCGAATACGTGAGAAAGAACCCGGAGTTATTCAGGGAAATCAAATTGATTAATCTCTACTCTCAGACATTTGGGAATGTTTCCGGAGCGATCGTGCAAGTGGTTGAGTTTGAGAGCTGGGCTGAGAAGGAGAATCTCGACAACAGACTCAAGAACAACACTGAGTGCATCAAGTTCCATGAGGAGCTGATGCGACAGAAGGTGGCGGGTACCATCTCCATGGGTGCTTGGGAAACCTATGTTTAGGAATGGACAATCATCCAGGGTCACTCTCTAAAAGAATCGTAGTCTTCGTCAAAAGGTTTGATATCAAAAACCGGGCTTCCATCAAAGGCATCCAGTCCCCTCACGATCAATTCGGAATCTTCCACCCTTATCAGTTCAACCAAGGTCATGCCAAGTTTGTTAGGTCTTTGAATTCCCCTACTTGCGAATATGCCCACCAAAGAGTCGTCCTTGGCTTTTCTTGGTCTAACCCTGGGGGACCATCCCTTCTGAATGTGGAAACCAAAAATCACCCATATTCTCCTGTGGTGTTCCAGCCCATACAATCCATCCAAGTAATCATTTTCAAAGGCCAGCCTTGATTCTACCTCATTCCAATCCCTGGGTGTGTTTCTCAAACCATTGAATACGGTACCTATTTGCTTGAGTTCCAAGTAATTCCCAACTACTGCTATTACATTCTCATATTGGTGTTATAGAATTTACTAGTCGATGGCAAAGTATTATCGAAATCGATCTAAATTCAGGTAGCGTGTCCTACGATTGGTTAAGCGATCTCGGTATCGAAGTCGGCTTCGACATGATCGCGATCGTCGATCCATCTGATATCGATGCCAACACTGATTTTTCCAGGGTCATCGTACTTGGCATGGTCACTCCCGATGAATCAGCCGAGTTCACCTTCAAGGTGAATATTGCCGGCAAGGAAAGATGGAGCAAGTGGATTTACGAGGTGCTCGAGAATAGGGCGAGGAAGCTTGCTTGGAAACTAAGAGAGAAGGGAATTAGGGCCGAGCCGTTGGAGTTCACCGATTCGTGGGAGAAGATCGACCTCAAACGGGCGGCCGTGGCCGGAGGCCTTGGAGCACTGGGTGAGAACAACCTCGTACTCAATCGAGAATGGGGACCACGGTTGCGGTTCATAGCAGTTTTCGCGGACATCGATATGGAGGTCGACACTCCATTGGATATTGAGCTATGCAACATGTGCACTGTGTGTATAAGGGAATGCCCCACCGGGGCTCTGGATAGGGCGAGCTTCGACCGCAGCAAGTGCATCGCCGAGTTCGATCCCGATGAGAACATGATGATCATGCAGGAGGAGATGGTCAATCGGATAACCAGATTCACCAAGGAGCAGTGCTCCCTCTGCATCACATCATGCCCACTTGGTGGATTCAATCGAATGAAACCTCTTCCAGGATTCTAGAGTCAACACCACATACTCTCAATACCGTGGCAGGGGGCTATCTTCCTCCCACTCCGCCGCCTCCGAATCCCCCTCCCCCGCCGAATCCTCCCCCGCCGAATCCGCCTGCTACTCCCCCGGGGGATGCTGGGGCGTAGAAGAATATTGGCACGAATACTGCTCTAACTCCCAGGGGAACTCCAGCTTCGGGGACGCTGATGCTCAGGTCCTTCATCACCTTTTCCACCTTGTCACCGACTCCCAGCGCTGTACCGTACACTAACCATTCTCCCCACATTGAGATGTCGGATGGGGCGTACTGCTTGATCAATGCGAGATCGGTAAGGAAATAGGAGAAGGCGTCCCACTCCAGCTTCTCCTTGTAGCCGTCTCCCTTCCAGTGTCCGAACAGGGTTGAAGGGAATGACAGTGCTATTCCTGATTGAACGATCATGAATATCCAGAGGATTATTGCTGGAAGCAATAGGCCGATCTGGTGAGGTATCAGCACAATGACCACGATCGATGCGATTAGCATGATCACTCCGACCGCTAGAAGGGGGATCACATGCTTCCTGCCGTTCACCACATACTTGTCGATGAGCACAGGATCGGATTTCCTGGTGACATCGGAGAGCGCACTCTGATAGCGGAGTATCCTGGACTCGGCGTAATGGTTGCTCTTCGCTATGGTCGCCAGATTTTTTATCTCCTCTGAGTCGACTACACCTTCCCGGGAAACATCCTGGAGGAAGTCGAGGACCCTCTGCTCATAGGAATCATCAGATGTGTTATTGTTCAGTTTGATCCTCACTCCCTGACCATCCGGCGTCTCTTTGATGGTTATCAACTTCTTCCTGTGCAGGTCCAGCAGGGTGGCGTAGTAGCCATCTTGGTCGAATACCATGGGATCTTTCTTGAACAGCAGATTCACCGCCCAGGGCTTCATTTTGGGGTTAGGGGTGAAGCTCAGGTATTCGGGGACCGTGAACGACTTCTCCCGTCCGTAGATGTAGTAGATCGCCAGGAACAGAAATGGGGTGAGAAGGACAAGCGCGATTGCCAGGGGATACAGAATCCATGCTGCGTAGTAGGGGAGTATGTCGTACCAGGGATTAGCCGACACAGTCTTTCCCCTGACGTCCTCAACGAACGTCGGATAACCGCTCATCTCGTCAACGGCCTCCAGGGAGAGAAGCAGTTCGATTCCAAGACCCTCATTACTGCCCAGGCCTCCAGAGAGAATGACCATCCCGCCGCTATCCTCGACGCTGAGACTAGGGGGGTGGGGAAACACCTCCTGGACATATTGGCTTGGTTATTCTATGACAAGAGTCCGGAATGGTATATGCTCATCCAGAAGGCGAATGTTAAGGTGAGCATACTGGTCATCATACTCGATGGTGGGATGAAGGGTGTAGCTGTACTCTACTGAGTAGGTGCCCGCCTGGAAATAACCCGGGTCGAAAATTCCCACTTCATTGTTGAACGCAAGGCTTTGGATGGTCCATCTTATCGAAGGATCGCTCGACCCGAAGAGGGTGACCTCCCCGTTATTGTCCTTGATGTATCCAATCGACCCTGAAGGTATTGTCATGTTCAAGA
>DATKXF010000009.1:0-6537 GCA_035529155.1 Methanomassiliicoccales archaeon
ACGCCGAGGATAGGATGGTGAAGACCTACTCTGGTGGGATGAGGAAGAGATTGGAGCTAGCAGAAGGATTGGTACATCACCCCAAGGTCCTTTTCTTGGACGAACCAACGCTCGGGCTCGATGTCCAGACCAGGGCAGTCATGTGGGAACACATCCTGGACCTGAAGAAGAAGCACAACACGACTATCTTCCTCACCACCCACTATCTTGAGGAAGCGGACTCCCTTTGCGACCGGATAGCGATCATCGATCACGGGAAGATCGTGGCCCTGGATTCCCCTAGACAACTCAAGGCAAGTCTCGGAGGAGACGTCATCGAGGTCAGTGTCGAGAGTGAGGTTGATAGCCCCGACTCGATTACTGGTATACCGGGTGTCATCGAGGTCCAATTCTCTGAAGGGAAATACAGGATAAAGGTGACTCGCGGAGAGGAAGTGACTCCCGGCGTACTCAAGATGCTATGGGATCAAGGTGTGGTAGTCAAATCGGTGAACATCAGCCAGCCCAACCTGGATCAGGTTTTCATGGAGTATACTGGTCGATCGCTCAGGGATGCCATGCAGTCATCGGTGCAGGACCGGGGGCAAAGAATGGCCAGGGCCATGCAGGCAAGAAGGAGGCGCTGAGATGCTTAGGGAGACCATGGCCTTGACGGTCAGGGAACTGAAGCACTGGTATCGTGTCAAGGTGCAGGTCTTCATGACGATGATAATGCCTCTAGTATGGCTGGGACTGTTCGGACAGGCGTTCAGGTTGGAGGAGCTGGCCATGGGGCCTGGCGTCCCTCCTGATATGGTTCAGAACCTCTTTGCCGGTGCACCCAACTACTTCTCGTTCATGGCCATAGGCATGCTGTGCGTAATGGTTCTCTTCACCTGCATGTTCAGCGGCATGTCAGTGGTCTGGGACAGAAGGTTCGGCTTCCTTACCAAGTTGCAGGTTGCCCCGATCCAGAGGGGCATCATACCTATGTCCAGAGTCCTGTCTTCGGTTACAAGGGCGCTCATCCAGTCGCTCATAATATTCATTATCGCTCTGGCATTTGCCTATATACCCGGTTTGGTGGGCTTGGAAATAGGTCCTAGTTTTGGGATAGTCGAACTGCTGCTGATGGTGGTCATACTCACTCTGCTTGCGCTCGGGTTCGCAGCCATCTTCACCACAATAGCTCTCACCATAGAGAACCAGGAGACCCTGATTGGCGTGATAAATCTGCTCAATCTGCCCATCATGTTCGCCTCAGCCGCTCTCTTCCCGACCGCTTTTATGCCCGACTGGCTTAAGAGCGTGGCAAATCTGAACCCCATCACCTGGGCCGCGGATGGCATTAGGCAGCTGGTGTTTGAGAACCCTCAACCCATCTACGACTTGTCCATAGACATTCTCGGGCTGGTAATCTTTGCTGGATCATTTCTCCTACTTGGCTGGTTCTTTGCCAGGCGCGTCCTGAACAGGTAGGCTCAATCCTCAAGGGATTCCAAGGTATCCTTTATCTCCGATATCGCCGTGACAACGTCCTCGGTTCCCTCGACATCCATGGGGGACATACCCATCAGATCCGCCTCCACAAGCATTGTGTTAAATGGAATAACGGCGAGGACCGGGATGTCGTTTTCTTTAAGCCGTTCCTTAACCTTGATGGCTGCTTTTTCCGAGTGAACCTTATTGATGACCGCAACGACCCTCTTTATCCCTATCTCCGAAGCAAGGCCCTTGATGGTAACCGCGATATCCACCGAGCGCATTCCTGGTTCAACCACGATTATCATCACATCCATGTGTTTGGAACTCCCCCTTCCGAGATGCTCGAGACCGGCCTCCATATCCATTATGAGGTACTGATCATCCTCCAGGACAAGGTGTTTCAGGAGGCTCTTGAGGAGTGCGCTCTCCGGACAGAAGCAACCCCCTCCGCCGGTCTTGATGGTCCCTAAGACAAGGAGACGAACTCCATCCTTACCTTCGATCGCGAATCGTTTGGCCAGGTCGTCCACCTTCGGGTTCATCTTGAACACCCCCCCGTATCCAGAACCCGGCTTGACCCCCGTCCTTTCCTCGATCATGTCCAGCATCTTAGATAGCGGGGTAATTTCGTAGCTCACTTCGCTAGGCACACCTATCGCGCTAGCCAGGTTCGAAGCAGGATCGGCATCCAGGACCAAGATGTCCTTCCCCTCCCGACCTATAAGCCTTGCCAGGATTCCAGCCACGGTGGTCTTCCCAACCCCCCCCTTTCCAGATACCGCGATCTTCAAGGCCATCTACACACGCTCGAAAACGAGGCCATGACTCAGGAGGTTTGCCTCCTTGAAGCGAACGTTCTCCAGAATAATGTGCTCACCGATGATGTTGGTAAGCCTGACCGAGGAACCGTCCATCACTATCCGGGTGACGTCCTGCATTATCTCGGAAACCTCTCCCTCTTCATCGAGGTAGACCGTAGATTCACACATGCACATTAGATTCCTGGCCGATGTATTTAACAACTGGGATTGTCCACTCTCTGGAAGCGGTATGAGGGCGAATTCAACCTTGATCAACGATCTTCGCGGTGTTATCGTATTCCGCCACCTTTTTGTAACCGTCCCCGTAGAACACATATCTCACCGGAACCCTAAGTTGAAGGCCCGTCCAGTAAGGGCATCTGGTGCATTTGTAACCAAGGGTTACAGTTCCTCCGAATATGGTTTCGTTCCTGATCCGCCGCATCTTCGAACCGCACACCGGGCATCGGCTGTACCTACTCTTCTCCTCGCTCTCTCTGCAGTGAATCTCGATCTTCGCTGCCCCGCTGTCTATGGCCACCCTCCTGGTTCTCTCCTCACTGGCGGTGTAATCTTTTTCGATACTTCTCAGTTTCTTAAGAACTAGTTGGGTGAGCTTTCTCTGTGAGCCAACCATGGGGCGCTTTTGAAGGACAGCACTTATCGCATCAGCCAGTACTTCTTTGGAGGGGATGCGGTAGCTCATGGGCATGGGAATAGCCTTCGGGGTAAACAAATCTTCCTGCCGTTTAAGGAAAAAAGTCGACAATATTCCATATTCTGTCTAGATAATGAGACAAACTACCCGACCGTAAAGGTATGTTCGCTTGGCACGGGCAGAAGTCTAACTCGGGAGTACTTAATTCCCATCCAAATGTTTTCGTTTGGGGACTCATGACTGTACGAAAAGAGAAATAGAAACAGTTCAATCATGAATTGATATCTGATGAATCGAGGTGAACTAGTGGAAAGAATCAAGGTCATCATTATGGGGGCAGCGGGAAGGGACTTTCATAACTTCAACACCTACTTCAGGGACAATGAGACCTATGAGGTTGTGGCTTTCACTGCATCACAAATTCCCAACATTGAGGGGCGGTGTTATCCGGCAGAGCTCGCTGGAAAGTTCTATCCCAAAGGGATTCCAATATTTCCAGAGGAGTATCTCCCAGGCCTCATCAGGGAGCATCGTGTAGAGCAGGTCGTTTTCGCCTACAGCGACATATCCCACATGGACCTCATGCACAAGGCCTCCTGGATCCTCTGCATCGGGGCGGATTTTAGGTTGATGGGTAACCCGAAGATCGTGCTGAAGTCCAGCGTCCCGGTGATATCCGTTTGCGCCGTCAGAACCGGAAGCGGAAAGAGCCAGACCTCCAGAAAGATATGCAATATCCTTAGGAAGCGAGGTCTTAGGGTCGTGGCCATCAGACACCCAATGCCTTATGGTAATCTGGTGAAACAGGCGGTTCAGAGATTCGCAAGCTATGATGATCTTGATATTCACGAATGCACAATCGAGGAAAGGGAGGAGTTCGAGCCGCTCGTCGACATTGGAATCGTCGTCTATGCAGGAGTTGACTATGAAAGGATCCTCCGGGAAGCGGAGAAGGAAGCAGACATAATCATATGGGATGGCGGTAACAATGATACTCCCTTCTATAGATCAGATCTTCACATCGTTGTGGCCGATCCACACAGACCAGGGCATGAGGTGAATTATCATCCTGGGGAGACCAATCTGAGGATGGCCGATGTGGTGATCATAAACAAGATCCAGACAGCCGACCGGCAGAATATCCTGACGGTTTGGAACAACATCGAGAGATTGAATCCCTCTGCGATCGTCATCGAGGCAGCATCCACCATGTGCGTTGATGAGCCTGAGCTTATCCGGGGGAAGCGCGCTCTCGTGGTAGAGGACGGACCGACAGTCACCCATGGCGAGATGAAATATGGGGCAGGAACCTTCGCAGCAGAGAACTTCGGTGCGTCGGAGATAATCGACCCTCGCCCCTTCGCGGTGGATTCCATACTTGACGCATTCAGAAAATACCCTCATATGGAAAAGGTCCTGCCCGCGATGGGTTATGGTAAGGAGCAGGTGAAGGATCTGGAGGAAACCATCAACCGGGCTGATTGTGACGTGGTGGTCTCCGGAACGCCGATAGACCTCCGCAGGGTCATCGATGTGAACAAACCCGTTGTTAGGGTGAGATACGAGCTCAATGAGATTGGTCACCCTGACTTAGAGGATGTACTCTCTTCGAGGCTGGATAAGTTGCTTTCCAAGCATGGTAGGAGAGAATGATTTGGGAAAAGGTGAAATATCCTGCTTTCAATCATCGCACGAACTGCGGGGGTAGCCAAGCTTGGCCAAAGGCGCAGGACTTAAGAGATGGTCATTATGTTCCGTCTGAGACATCCTGTCTCATAGGAGTCCGTGGGTTCGAATCCCTCCCCCCGCACTTCCTTTAATTCATTGCTTCATAGGGGCATTCATATCCAAGCTAGCTACCATTTTGAGCCTATTTCCGTTTCATCAATGCGGCCTTAGAACCCGAGGGCTTCTGATCTGACATCTATGAACCCACAACTCAACAAATATATCATTCACTGTGACATTCTCATATTACGATGGATTATCATCTAAAGAGCGAAATCAGGGCTAGATGCACCAAGTTAGATATTCCCATGGTTGGGGTGGCTTCAGCCTATCGCTGGGAGGACCCGCCATTCTCACCCTGGATGCCAGAAGAATTCTATCCAGAATCCATCTTTCCTGAGGCACGATCCGTGATCGTTCTGGGATTGCCCATAACACTTCCGATTCTGGAGACCACTCCCTCCATACACTATCACGAGCTCTACAGAACTGTCAACTCCATTCTTGACCAACAGGGCTACCTTCTATCCACCATGTTGAACGAGAGGGGGCATCCATCAATCTGGATACCAAGAGATGGATACGGTAGTCTGGAAGTTCTAAAACAGAATCCTGTCGCTTTCTTCTCTCACCGTCATGCTGCCTTGCTGGCAGGACTCGGGAATTTCGGGGTCAACAACATGTTGCTCACGAAAGAGTATGGACCAAGGGTAAGGTTCGTCTCAGTGTTGACCTCGGCAGAGCTTCCACCTGATCCTTTGATCGAGGAGCAACTCTGCATCAGATGCATGAGGTGTGTGGAGTCGTGTCCTACCAAAGCTCTCATCGAAGGGGATTATCCTCAATCTCTCACCAGGAAGGATAGGTGTACGGCTTGGAGTGACTCCCTTCGCAAGAAGCACATATCGCCCTGTGGCATTTGCATCAAGGTCTGTCCAGTCGGAGAAGATAGAGAATTTTTCGGAAGATCCGAACCCGAGATATACGAAGATGGGAGAACCCCCCCACGACTCAAGAATGCATGGGAACATGTTAGATCGTATGGAGGTCTTGATTGAAGAGAGACGGAAAGGAAACGAGTTGGATCTATTGACCTTGGATTACGAATAGATCCCCACTTGCCCTTTCAATGCTGTCAGCCTCCAAGAACTGGATGATCTGGGAATTGACTATACCCGGGCTCTCCATGGGGAGCATATGAGTTGTACCAGGGACGATCGAAAGCTGGGCGTAGGGCAATCCCTTAAAGAAATTGATAGTGTGCTCAAGGCATACAATGTCAGCGTCACCCGACATGACCAGAGTGGGAATCTGGATGGCTTCGAGTTCTTTCTTGGTGTATCGGGGATGTGAACTTGACATCGCCTTTATCTTCTCAAACACTTTGGAAAAGTGCTCCGGGCCATCAGGGGACGTCCACTTGTACACCTGCTTAATCATTGGGTTCAGCGATTCCGCCGTCGATTCTTCAAAACTCTTGGCGAATGCACGGGTATATCCTCGAAAATGATAACTGCCACTTATACAAACTAATCTGTTCACGACCTCTGGGTGATGACGAGCCATTAGAAGTCCTACCACCGCTCCATCACTCCAGCCGACGATGTGAGCGCGCTTGATATCAAGATATTCTATGACTCTCTTCATGTCCTCGGTGCTCTGCATATACGTGAACTTACCCGGAGTATCGGGGGTCCTTCCGTGTCCTCTCCTCTCAACAAGTATGACCTTGAACCGTTCGGAGAGCGGCCCTACCTGGAAGGCAAGCGATTCGATGGTGGCCCATGCACCATGCATTAGAATGAGCGGATCTCCTTCTCCGTGAATCTCGTAATAAAATCTGACGCCATCGATTTTCGCATAGTCTCCTGATCGCCCGAGCACCTG
>DATKXF010000010.1:0-9337 GCA_035529155.1 Methanomassiliicoccales archaeon
GGAGGAGTTTCAAATGAGTGGGGCGATGGAGGGGACGTCCCGAACCAGTGATGACGAAGCCTTCCTTCCATGGAAAATGTGTGAGAAGATGGTAGGCGGAATGAGGGAGATGGTCGATACCAACAAGGCCATACTTGAAGAGCTAAGGAAGCGACCAATTTGAGGGGAAACGGGGAGGACTTCGGGGTCAATGGACCCTCATGTGCTGATCGCTTATGGGCGCAAGATATTATCCGCCGTCCCTGAGGTTAGCTTGAGAAAAGGGTCCGGACTTCCAAATCGCCTCGATGTTCGCAGGGAGGCCGTCCCAGGCCTTCCAGTAGCAAGACTCTATATGAGAACTAGTTTTGGCCTGCACGAGAGACTCTTGCTAAAGCCTTCATATTCTCCAGGGGAGTCAGTGGCGAAAAACCGCACGCGGGCGCCAACACATCGACGCCCTTGCTTATGCACTCCTTGGCCTCCTTCTCTACCATCTCGGGTGAGCCGCACCAGAGCGTATCGGTGATGTTCACGTTGCCTATGATGGCGGCTTTTTCCCCTACCGTTTCCTTGGCCAATGCGATGTCGACCATGTGATCTATGCTGAGGCCGTTAACATGGGTGTCGGCCATGGCGCTAAGGATGGACGTTGTATCAGCGCAGACATGCAGAACCGTCAATGTGTCAATGACCTCGACAACCTCACGTGTAGGTCCCAAGCAGTAATCAGCGTAGAACTGCGGGCCGAGTGATGAAGCTGAGCCATCTATCAAAGCTATCGTGCTGGCGCCCGAATCGATCAACGCCTTTCCGTATTCTATCGTGGTTTCGGTGGCTACCCTCATCATCTTTCTCAGCGCCTCGGGGCGTAGCATGACGTCCCTCATGGTATCCGTCATTCCCCTTATCCTTACCGCCATTTCAAAGGGAGCGCAAATGGCTGCAATGACGGGCAGCTCGTTTCCAACCATTTCCGAAAGAATGTCGACCGCCTTGAGCACCACTGGCATCGTGCCGTCATTGAGCGGATCGGGAGCCCTTAGCTCATCGATATCCTCCGTGGTCTTGACGGCATATTCCACTTTGAGGGGCTGGCTATTCTTGCTCCACCCTCCGAGAACGCAACCCATCGCTTCCGCTTCGTAGTCGTTGTGGAAGGGGACCCTCACGCTTTCGATCCCGGCGACTCTGTGTGCAGCCAGCGCCAGCCTCGCCATCTTCTCTGGATCCAGGTGGGCATCGGGCCAGTATGCGTTGCTTGCTTCCATTAAGGCAATCGTTCCGGTTTGAAGCGGGCAGGCTGCAGGTACTCTATCCTTGGCCTCCAGCCGTAGGGCCGCCTCGAACCTCTGTATGCAGTTCACGCCTACTCACTCGAATTCAAGTCCCAGATCTGCTAGTTTCCCCTTCACCCTGTTGTAGATCTCCTCATATTCACTGCTTGGCTTATGGTTCACCAGATCGTAACATTCCTGGATTGTCTTGCCTGGCACCGAATCTTTGCCTTCGAGCCCCTTAGTTATCCTCTTCAGCAATTCTCCTCCATCATTCCTCTTTAATCCAGCCTTCAAGGTCGCGTCCGATACCTCGATCATGAACTCCGGTTCAAGGGGAGTCTGCCCGGCGTTCATCCTGGGACGACTCACCCGGTGCGCGTACAGGTTGGCACCGTTGATGGTGCCCTCAATGCTCCTGACCGCTGACTCCCACAGGTGCTCTTCCGTGCAGAGCTCCGATGAGGGAATGACCCATTCCATGTATATCGTATTTGAGTTTCTGTTGAGGGCCTGGTATACCACCGACCTTGCATTGTTGATAGGATGGAAGGTCATTTTTGTTGCTGTCAGGGTCAGCATGTGCTCAACGCCCGGGTAATGTATGTTGTCCCGGTACACCATCCAGCCGACGATGGTTCTTGCGATGGACTCTATGGCAGATCCTTCTGGTCCGCCGGAGAAGCCTCCCACTATGCCGAATGATCCGTTGATTCCGAAATACCCGTTCTGCTGGTAGATGATTGCAGCGGTCAGATAGTCGTATTCAACCTTGACGTCGGGCAATAGCGTGAACAAGATTCCATCGGTCTTCCTCAGCCCGCACTCCGGGTGCAAGACTGATAGGAATGAGGACGCTCTCGTCGAAATGGGATAGTACACGATCGCCATGCCCGGTCTACCGGCACGTCTGATTGCATCCCTTAAGTAGCCTACCTCCTTTCTGCTGGCATAAGCCTCGAGTGGGGGACCCAATATCTCCCTTCCATCAACTTCTGGAAAGTTGAACCCCTCAAGGAAGTCTGCCCTCGGTATCTGTGCAAAGTTCTTGACCACCAGGGGCCCCACATCCTCGGTGAATGGGGCGTGATGACCCGGGCAGATGTTAAGAGGGTCCCTCCCCTCGATCTTTCCCTGCTTGAATATTCGGGTATCCTTTCCCTCGCCCATAACGACTTCACTTGGAGCGGCCTTTATGGCCTCCTTAACCTCGTCCTCGCTGAACCTGATGTTGCGTCCAGTGGATAAACAGTACGCGCCCTTGTCAACAATGAAGTCAACGGCAGCGCTGAAAGCGGCGTCAGCTATGCTGTTGTCCGTGTTGAGAAACTCATCTGCTTTTGAGAAATCCAAGTTGTATTCTTTGACAAGCTCCTCTATCTTCCTGAAGAGCCCTAACTCCCAATCCCTTGAAGGCATTTTTGCTCCCGTTCGGGAGCGCATTGCCACCTCTACGAGATCGATCATCATCTCACCTCCATTAAACTCTCAGAAGTCTCCTGACCATTTCTACCGCCTCGTCCCCGTCCCTTCCAAATCCATCACTGCCTATCTTTTCCGCGTACCACTGGGTCACGGGCCCGCCACCAACCACTACCTTGTATTTCTCCCTCATATTGGTCGAATTGAGTTCATCGATCAGCTCCCCCATGTTTGGCATGGACGTTGTCATAAGTGAGGACATGGCTATGACCTCAGCATCGTGTGCCTGGGCCTTATCGATGAAGGTAGATACTCTGACATCGACGCCGAGATCGTACACCTCAAAACCAGCTACCTTCAGCATCATGGCCACAACGTTCTTACCGATCTCATGGATGTCCCCCTCAACGGTTCCTATCACGATGCCTTTCCTCTTGGGAACCTCGTCCTTCGGAAGCGCTGCCTCCAATATCTGCATGGCCACTGTCATGACGTCCGCGGCTATTATCACATGCGGAAGATAAATCTCATACCGATGATAGCGCTCTCCAACCTCTCTTATTGCTGGCGCCAGTCCCTCCTCAATGGCTTTGAGAGGATGCACCTTCGCCTCGATCGCTTCCTCAGCAGCCCTCCTAGCCCTATCAGAGTCATAGGTCAGCACTGCCTGTCTTAGATCCTCTAAGATTTCCTCCTCAGTCATTTCCACCCCCCGGTCATTTCCTTCTTAATATTATTCACGCTTAACAATGCCTTTAAGTCTTGCGGTCAATGATGCTATGTTGACCAATCCCCCTGCCTCCTGAAGACAGACCTCTGGGTGCGACATTCGATTGTAGACAGAGAACATCGACAAAGCCCCCTAGCCCAGCCTTGACGTGTCCTGCGCGATGGTCGATGCAAGCAACCGACAGCCGAGCCATTCTAAGGCGCATCATGCAGGGCAAAGCCCTCGAGCGCATCCAGCGTGCTGGAAGCAGGCCCGTGTAGGAAACGGTTTGATTGACGAAAATTACGATATGTCTAGGTGTGCATAGTAGCGGGCCCGTGGGGATTCGAACCCCAGTCTTTGGCTCCGAAGGCCAAAAGGATAATCCAGGCTACCCTACGAGCCCAGTGGTAATAGGGCGGATGTTCATAAGAGTTTGCTCAGACTATAGTATCTTTACATTTAGATGTGAGTCTTGCTCATGGAACATCCATTACCAGGTGGGGATCATCAGATGATGTACTCAATCAACAGACCGACTGCGATCAACAGAATCCCGACAGGGACCAGTATTTTAACGCTGGCAGCGCCCATGAACCCAATGCCCCCTATGCCGATCACCACTATGCCTATGCCTAGGACGATGATTCCTGCATAAGCCGTACCGGTGAACAACAGCCAAAGACCAGCAACGAGCAGGATGATACCGATCACGATGAGAACACCATAGATCGGACTGAACCCCGTTCTTGATCGAACCAACTCCCCTTTGTCCATCGATGGCCTCCTTCCTCTACCTCTAGAATTGATATTGGCACTCAAACCATGTATTCCTTTTCATGGAGGCGCCCAATCATAGTGCTTGTTCATGAATGGGCTATAAAGCCAAATGGTTGGGAATCCATTCATGGTGCATGAGCGGAGCCTCCTTCAGAAGTCTGATCCGAAATGATGATGTCCTGATCATGCCCGTGGTCCACGATGCCTTGTGTGCCAAGATTGCCGAAAAGGTGGGCTTCAAAACAATATTCACCGCCGGCTACTCCAACTCGGCATCGCTGCTGGGCAAACCGGACGTTGGACTCCTCACCATGACCGAGATGGTCGATGCGGCCCGGCGGATCGCGGGTTCAGTGAGCATTCCCGTGATTGCGGATGCTGACACTGGATACGGCAACGTCACCAATGTAGCAAGAACTGTAAGAGAGTTAGAGAAGGCAGGCGTTGCGGGAATACTTCTTGAGGATCAGGTATCACCAAAGAGATGCGGCCACATGTCGGGGAAGGAGGTGACCTCCCCCGAGGAGATGATGGCAAAGATCAGGGCGGCGGTAAATTCCAGGGTGAGTCAAGATTTCGTTATCATCGCCCGGACGGATTCGCTTTCGGTCGATGGCATCGATGACGCCATAGTGAGAGCGAACCTCTACCGGACTGCTGGTGCCGACATGACCTTCGTGGAGGCCGTGGAGAACGTAGATCATATGCGACGGGTGATAGCTGAAACGGAGGGTCCGCACATGGCTAACATGATCCCTGGTGGGAGGACTCCCATTCTGTCCTCCAGCGAGCTGGCGAATCTCGGTTACGGAATCGTTGCCTATCCCACCGTCAACACCTATGCTGTCGCCAGAGCTACTAACGAGGTGTTCGAACATCTCTTTAGGAAAGGTACCTTCGAAGGGCTAGAAGACCGCCTCATGGACTTTGATGCCTTCAATGAGATTGTGGGCCTTGATGAGATCAGGACCATGGAGAGGCGGTACCATTCGGGTGATTGATACTTCGCAACTAGGTCATGGGTTAAAGAGGACACCACGCAACAATTATTAACGGGCCAACGCGACTGGGACGAGATAAGGAATTTCACCCTAGAGCTGGCCAACCCTAGAAACCTCTTAGCTCCCTTTTCACTCCACCTTTAGAATGTTCGAGTAGATGCTGGCAATATCCTTCCGGCTCACGGGCTTCGGATTCGCTGGAAGGCAGCTGTTCTTCGACGCGTCCGAGATCAAGGAATCGAACTCATCCTGGTCTATTACCACGTCCAGCTTATGTGGTATTCCAACATCGTCGGAAAGCCTGGCCACCTCCTTGACGAGAAGATGTGAGGTATCGTGTTCCGAATGGTTTCCGTTTATTCCCAGCAACCGCGCCATGGTGGCCAGTTTGCCCTCTACGGCGTCGCAGTTGAAACTCAAACAATGAGGAAGGAGTATCGAATTGGCTATTCCATGGGGCACGTTGTAACGCCCTCCCAAAGGCTCCGCCATACCGTGAACGACTCCAAGACCGGAAATGGAGAAAGACATCCCTGCCAGGGTGGAGGCGATGCTCATGGCGCTCCTTGCCTTGAGGTTGCTGCCGTCGTTGACGGCATCGCGAAGATTCTCGAAGATGAGAAGTGACGCCTCCATGGCCAGGGCGTCCGACATGGCGTGTGCGCCCTTGGTGATGAATGCTTCCATGGCATGGGTGAGCGCATCCATTCCCGTGGATGCGGTTATGTGTGAAGGAAGAGATATCGTGAGCTCGGGATCGATCAGAGCTATCTTGGGGTACATGAACTCCCCTCGAGCGGTCTCCTTGACCTTTCTCTCGGTGTCGGTGATGACCGCCGACCAGGTCACCTCGCTGCCTGTTCCCGCCGTGGTAGGAATGGCCACCAGTGAAAGCGGCGCGTCCCCTTTGAGCACCCCTTCATACAGCTCTCCGATGTCCTTGCCCTCCTTCGTCATGGCCACCACCGCCTTGGCGGTGTCTATGGAGCTTCCACCCCCCACCGCGATTATGGAGTCATAGTTGCACTCCCTCAGGATCCGGAGCGCTTCTCGAACATTGTTCTCAGTGGGGTTCTGCTCCACCCCGTCGTAGGTCTCGTGGATGATCCCCATCGAATCCAGGGAATCGAAAACTCCCTCGAGACAGCCTGCCTTCAGCACCCCCTTGTCGGTGATGACCAGGGCCGAATTGACCCCGTCGTCAGAAAGCAGCGAGCCCAGCCTGCTTGTGGAGCCAGGCTCGAATATTATCTTGGTGGGAACATTGAAATTGAAGGGGTTCATCGAATCACCGTGTCACCTGAGGATATTGTAACTCCTTTTTAACTCATTTGTCGAATAGTCGACACCTCCCGCGTCCGGGGAGAGATTTTTTAGTCTACGGCTCCATAAGACGGAGCGATGAAGAGGATAACCATGGGCCACGGGGCCGGTGGGGAGATGATGCAGGAACTCATTTCAAAGCATATCGCGCCCTTCCTTCCGGATATTGACGCGGAGGTCCCGCTCAGATCCTTTGACGATTCAGCCATTATCGATGGCGTGGTGTTCACGACCGACGCTCACACCGTGAAACCCCTGTTCTTCCCTGGTGGGGATATCGGGTCCCTCTCGGTCTGCGGTACCATCAACGATATCTCAGTGATGGGCGCCTGTCCCATCGCGATGTCCTGCGCCATGGTTCTCGAGGAGGGGTTGGAGATCGATACCCTGGAGAGGGTGATGCAGAGCATCGGTCAGTATTCGGAGCTCTCAGGAATACCGGTGGTCACTGGTGATACGAAAGTAGTGGAGTCCGGTGCCGTTGACCAGATGATCGTGGTCACTTCGGCACTTGGAAAGGAGTGCCCCTACCTCCAGAAGAATTTCGAAATTGCCTCGCAATCGCGAAAGGTTGCAAACAGATGGCTCACCGACGACAATGTGGGCGATGGAGATGCCATAATCGTTTCGGGAACACTCGGAGATCACGGTATAGCGCTCCTCTCGTTCCGGGAGGGTTACGGGTTCGAGAGCGCGATCAAGAGTGATGTAGCCCCGCTACATCGCCTCATAGGTTCGATACTTGAGCTGGGAGGCGTGACCTCCATGAAGGACATGACCCGCGGTGGAATGGCCAACACGCTCAACGAGTGGTCATCCAAGTCCAGGGTCGGAATGGAGATCGAAGAACTTAGTATCCCGATTCATCCTGCCGTGGCTAGCGCATGCGAGCTTCTGGGCCTCGATCCGCTGACCATCGGAAACGAGGGGAAGATAGCCATAGCCTGCGTTCCCGAGATGGCCGAGGACATTGTCAAGCTGATGAGGAGATCGCCCCTGGCCAAGAACGCGGCGATAATTGGTAGAGCCACCAAAAAATTCGACCGAGTGGTCATGAAGACCGAGGTGGGCGGCAGAAGGATCATCGATCCTCCAGTAGGTGATCCTGTGCCTAGGATATGCTGATCAGATCAGTGTCTGGATCCAGAAGCATATGAGGAATACGCCACTGCCAATGAGTGCCATCCTCATACCCCGTAAGATGGGATTTCTTCCGGACATGCGCCCCATGAGCGCTCCCGTAATGAACAGGATGGTCAGCGCAAGAATGGATGCTATCCAGCCTCCCAGTTTAACGTTCGCCTCACCGATTATGAGGAAAGGTGCGAGAGTGATCACGCAGACCATGAGCGGAGCGGAGAAGTTCACCAGCGAGATCAAGAATATGGAGAGTCTCGACATCCGATGGATCTCGGTGTCCTTGAGCGAGGAGAGCATCGCGGTCTCGATCTCCTTGATCCTCCGATCCTGCTCCATGGTCTCCGCCTCGTAGACGCTAACGCCCGTAGAAATTCCAAGAGCAAAGCTCGAGGTGAGGATGGTGGCGATGACCAGGCTGTAGCTTGGATCGGCGACGAAAGCAGAGCCTATAATGACTCCCAATATGACGAATGTCGAGTCGAAGATCGTGTTGATGAAGTAGCGGCGCAGAGCGGGACCGGTCTCTGGCATGCTCATTGCTGCCTTCATCTGGGAGAATAGATCGTCATCGGAAGACAACACGAAACCCTCACTTACCCAAAGGTGATGGAGAAAGGGCTTCCGGGCTTATGTCCATTTCGGAGTCTTTCCGCCTCGAAAGTAGGAGTGAGGCGCTAAATGAAGTTGGCCGACATTGACGGGGCATGCGAATTGCGATTATTGCATTGTCCAGTCAATTATTGCCACACAATTATTATATATAAATGCTCACGATAACACCATAGAGGAATTATGGCCGCCAGATCCAAAGGTTTAACCCATTTTGACCTTGCAGGCGGCTTATGACAGGAGGGGTAATGTGTTAGGAAAGTTTGCTAAGGTTATTAGCATACTGGTTGCGCTAACGATGGTTGTAGTTGTTTTTGCGGTTTTTGTTCCCCAATCCACCGCAGTGACAGCCGATACACCGAGAATAGCGGACCCAGTAGGGATTGATATAGGTCCTTCAATCAGGGATCGTCCTGTAGATAGTATGTCCGTAAGCGAGGCGTTCTCCAACGGACCCTTGGGAAAATATTTCTTCCAAGATTATTATGACGTCGGAGACAAGGGGATGTACTATGATTTTGAGGGATCTGGTTGGCTTGAATTTGAAAAACGAGGAGAGGGCAACTATTGTGAGGTTTGGGTAGCGACCGAAATGAATTTCGAGGATGGGGATCCTCGTAACGAGTTCACATCAAGATTAAATATCACTGAAGGAAAAGTGAACTACATCATCCAGCAGTTCGATGAGGTCATCGTCCCGATCGAATCAGAGATCTTTGGAACTCCTGACAATCACACCGGAGACAACAGCCTCATGGAGGACTATGGTTTCGATTACTACCAAAATGTCAACGGCGAGAAGACCATGATCATGATCTTCAATATCATAGATGCGAACTATTACGATGCGGGATATCCAAACTACGTTGTCGGATATTACTCCTCAAACTCTGAACTCTACTATGACAGGAACATCATACACATTGACTGCTGGGACTGGGACAACAGGACCACGGGCACTTCACCAAGACCATATGTATATGAGGGAACCGTAGCCCACGAATATCAACATCTGCTCCACGACGACACCGATTCCGACGAGACCTCTTGGGTCAACGAAGGATGCTCGATGTACGCTGAATTCATCTGTGACTACA
>DATKXF010000011.1:0-15052 GCA_035529155.1 Methanomassiliicoccales archaeon
CGGCAGAGAGAACGGCCAGGCTGTCCAAGGAATACGGCATTCATATGCAGCTCGCTTCCCAGATGGTGAGGGAGGGGACAGACGAGACCTTCGAGGGGACTGCGAGCAAGTATCCATCAGTCACCTCAAGCGCTGCCACGACATTGACCAGTACATTCACCGAGATCGAGAGGGAAGGTCTCTCACCATTCGAGATCGATTCTGAAACTGTCACAGAGGTATTCGCACGACTCGCAGCCGGGGAGTATGCCAAGGAGGCCCTACCGGACATATTTCGCCTGGTGGCCAAGGGCTCCAAGATCGACCAAGCGATACAAGAACTGGGTCTTGAAAGCATGGGCGAGCAGGATGCCTCCGTGATCATAGCCCGGATCGTGAAGGAGAAGGAAGACTTCGTTCGCGAGAAGGGAATGGGGTCGATGGGTCCTCTGATGGGCGTGGTTATGGAGGAGATCAAGGGCAAGATCGATGGAAAGAAGGCGAGCGAGCTTCTGAGGGCCGAGATATCCAAGCTTCTGGGTCAGGAAGGATAGGATTCCCCACCGAGGATCTTTTTCAGATCTCCAAGGTAACCTGTCACCTACTCCTCCTTCGCGATTCTCAACTCCACGACCGAAAGCTCCTCGAAGAAGAATCTGCGGCTTGCAATCGTCATTCTTGAGAAGTCACCGTGTCTGGAGAACAGTTCATCAAGATTCATCTTGGAAGATATCAGCAGGAGCACTCTCCCATAAGGCGTGAGGTGATCCGCTACTTCATTTAGGAATCTATCCACAACCTTGATTCCCCCCTCACCGCCAGCCCAAGCCTTCTCGAGATCCCCCTCCTCACTCAATGGGAGATAGGGCGGATTGAATATGACAAGATCGAACCTTCCTTTCACCATTTCGAAGAGGTCCGATAATAGTGCCGTGATGTGCACTCCGTTGAGTGCAGCATTCTCGTAGGCACAGTCCACAGCTCTGGGGTTGATGTCCATGGCCGTGACCTTAGCTCCGGCCTTCGCGCAATGAATGGATATGATTCCTGTGCCACAGCCTACCTCCAGAACCCTTTCGTCCCTTGATACCTCTACGCATCCAAGTAGCAGGAAGGTGTCATCGTCGGGTCGGTAGACCTCGTTGCATTCAATAATTTGGAGGGAGGGATCGTATCTCGCGTCATCACCTCACTTCAAAAATGATTTCGGTCGGGACGAAACTGATTTCATAGCATAAGGCCTTAAGCCCCTTTCGGTGAACTATTGGACATCTTCTCCACATTGGCCATTGCAGTGATAGTGGGCTCGTTGATCTTCGGGTTCTGGAAGAAAGTGGATCTGGTACCCGTGCTGATCATGGCCAATCTCCTGGTGTTCATGCTCACGATAATCTCGCCGTGGAGCGGTGTTTACCAGGTACAGATCGACCTGGGATTCAGGCCCGTATACCTGCAGACAGGGGAGAACATATACACGATATTCACCCAGATGTTCGTACACGGGGACATCTTGCACATACTCTTCAACATGCTCTTCCTCTATCTGATAGGAGTTCAGCTGGAGGACCGTATCGGAAAGATCAGGTTCGCGACGATCTACTTCATCGCTGGAATCGTTGGAGTGGTGGCCGAATCACTGTTGAACTGGGGCTCCTTTGTGCTTATTATCGGTGCCTCGGGAGCCATCTCCGGCGCAATGGGCGCCATGCTGTTGCTATATCCAAGGGAGAAAATCCCGTTCTTCCTGGGTCCGATATTCCTTCCCAACATACCAGTATGGGCCGGCGTGGGCAGCTGGTTCGCGATACAGGTATTCCTGTTCTACGGTGACTCGATGGGTGGTGTGGCATACATGGCCCACATAGCGGGCTTCATGTCCGGCGTGGTGATAGCCCTGCTGATCATGTACCAGAAGGGCACGGAGAAGGAAGTAGTGCTATCGGTAGACGAGCTCGATTCGCTGGCGACCACCCCTGAGCTGAAGGACGCTCTCCAGAAGGTCAGGGGGGAGGAGAACGAGGATATTCAAAGGGCGTGGCTCGAGTACTTCGCCGAGAATGCCAAATGCCCCCGGTGCGGATCGAGGTTGAGGCTCGAGGGAAGTAAGATAAGGTGCAACTGCGGTTTTCAGGCGGGAACAGGATGGCGAAGAACGAAGTTGTAGAATTGGTGAAAGGATACATCCGAAGACAGGATGGTTTCATCCTCGAGGCATACTCCAGCGTCACTCTGGTAATCTGTGCCGATCATCGAATAATCATCGATACCAGCACTCCCGAGAAGAGGGAGCTGATACTCTCTGGCCTCAAAGCTAAGGGCTTATCTCCAAGCGATATAGATACTGTGATCCTCACCCATCTCCACGGCGATCATACCAGCAACAACGATCTCTTCTCCAACGCTCAGCTGCTAGCGCACGTGGATGAGCTCCCTCCTAGAAACATCGAACCGATTATCGAAGATCAGGAGTTATGCGGTGGAGTTCATCTGATCCATACCCCGGGGCACACCAGGGGAAGCATGAGCGTGCGGATAGAGGCGGAGCGGACCTACGTCGCAGCGGGTGATGCCCTGCCCACCATGGACAACTTTCTAAAGTGGGTGCCGCCGGGACTCAACTACTATCCAGAACTAGCGCTCAGGAGTATGAGGAGAATCGTGGAGATGGCGGATGTGGTCATTCCCGGGCACGACAGTGCCTTTGAAGTGGACCGATAACTTTTTCTTCGCTACGGTATGATGGAGGGACGGTGCAACAGATGACCATCCCCAACGCACTCTACATCGAGTGCCCGACATGCGGTGAGAAAACCCTTCATGAAGTCCTCAAGGGGAAGATAGGCCGCAAGCGTATGATTATGGAGACGACCGTGAAGTGCAGGGAATGCGGGCACACCCACTCCACGGTCATTAGGGAAGAGAAACCCGTAGAGGTACAGGTTATCGTCAGCGACCAGGGAGAGTCCAGGAAGGAGAGTATCGAGCTGGAACACAACGAGGTTCTCTCTCTAGAGGACGAGCTCTTCGTAAGCGATACCTACGTGGTGATCACATCTATAGAAACAGATGGTAGGAGAGTGAGGCGCGCCCCCGCGGAGAGTATCGACACCATATGGGCCAAGAGGTACGACAGGATCAAGGTGAAGATCTCCTTGAATAAGGGGCATAAGACTCTTCCCTCCGAACTCTTCGCACTTCCTGATGAGGAATTCTATGTGGGAGACATAATTCCCGTAGGAAGGGAGAAGGCGGTGATCCACCAGATGAAGATCAGAGGGGGAATGGTGCGCGATGGAGGCGTGGAGGCAAGGGACATAGTGAGGATCTACGCCAAGGTCATGAGGGTGACGAACGCCTAAGGAGGTGAAATGGAATTCGAGGAGGAGAGGCATCTCCTTATCAAGAGGCTTCTCCGGTATGGATACATCAAGAGCGACGAAGCCGTCAGGGCCATGGAGGCCGTTCCTAGACATCTCTTCGTTCCGGAGAACAGGAGGAAGAGTGCCTATGTTGACACCCCCCTGCCCATCGGCGGAGGTCAGACGATCTCCGCGCCCCACATGGTCGGCATCATGGTGGAGGCCGCCGACCTCGCTCCAGGGATGAGGGTTCTCGAGATAGGGGGCGGCTCCGGATACCACGCGGCGGCGATGGCTGAGATGGTCCGCCCAGGTGGGAAAATCATAACCGTGGAGAGGCTGCCCTCTCTAGCGGAGAAGGCACGCTCCAATCTTGAGATCACTGGTTATTCAGACACCGTCCGGGTGGTGGTTTCCGATGGATCTCTTGGTTACCCGGTGGAGAAACCGTACGACCGCATAGTGGTCACATGCGGTGCCCCTCACATCCCTCAACCACTGAAAGACCAGCTCAAGGACGGCGGAAAGCTGCTGGTGCCAGTGGGTGGTATGGGCTACCAGGAGCTACTTAGGGTAACGAGAAACGGGAATGATTTCACTGTAGAGAATCTTGGGGGATGCGTCTTCGTTCCGTTGATCGGGGAGCACGGGTTCAAGGAAAAGTGATCTACTCTAGAATCAAAGGAAGGATATCGCTCAGATCATCGCTGCTGACCAGCGCGCTGGCGTTCTCGGCCACCCAGGCGTCGATCGGGTTGAACGCGATCGAGAAGGAGCAGCCCTTGAACATTGAGACATCCACGAAGCTGTTGCCGACCGCGGCGGTCCGATCGCCGGATATCCCCCACTTCTCAAGAAAAGAATCCAGTGCCTTTCTCTTGTTGACGAGCTCGACCCTGAGTATGCCCTTTCCCGTGAGGGTTCCAAAATCATCAACCTCCAGGCCGTTGGCGGCCCAACCGTCGAATCCATAAGAATCAGCGATCCTCTTGGCCACGATGTCCAGTCCACCGCTGATGATTACCGTCCTGATGCCATTTTCCTTGAGGATGCGAATGGTCTCTCCCACGCCCTTCACTTCTGGAACGGGGTCCAGTACCCCATTGATATATTCGATGTTGATGTCAGGGATCTGCTCCTTCCATAGGGCGATGTCCCTGCGCATGAACTCGTGATCGTCGATAACCCCGTCGATGAACTCCTGAAGGGCAGTTTCGTTGTTCACTCCGAAGTGGCTGTGGATCCAGCACCAGGTGGAGTTGAACTCTACCAGCACGCCGTCCATGTCGAACGCGACCAGATCGAATCGCCTTTCCGAATTCATCTACCGTATGAGGGGAGTGCCGGTCTTAAGCTTTTCCCAGATGCCTTTTCTTTCAGGATCTCAGGCCGGCTTCCAGGCCGCGATCCTGTCGCTAGCCACTGCGAGATATGAGTTGATGACCAGTTCCTCGTTGAATTCCTGGCCCTCCTTCCGCCTCTTCTCGGCGATGGGCTTCACGATCTTCTTGAGCTCTTCCAGAGAGAATGTGTGCCGATCCTCCACCACGATATCCACGAAACCTGCCCTGGCCATGCCGCCAAGGTACTCGCCTTCCATTATGGCACTGGATACGCAGGCTGACCACAATTCAAGATCCTCCTCAGCGCCCTCTGGAAGTTCCTTTATGAGGACCCTGTCGGAGATGGCGAGCTTTCCTCCGGGCCTGAGTACTCTGAAAGCCTCCCTGAAGACCTTCTCCTTATCGGTCACCAGGTTGATCACGCAGTTGCTGATGATCACATCCACGGAATTGGACTCGACGGGCAGGTTCTCGATCTCCCCCTTTCTGAAGTCAACATTGGTAAGCGACTGCTTCTCAGCGGCCGCCCTTGCTCTCTTCAACATCTCGTCGGTGCGGTCCACGCCGATGACCAAGCCCCTTGGTCCCACCTTTCTTGCAGCGAGAAAGACATCCATGCCGGCCCCGCTCCCCAGATCGAGGACCACGTCCCCCTCCTTGAGCCCGGCTATGGCAACAGGGTTACCGCACGCACAGCTGCAGTTGGAAACCTCCTCCGGTACCGATTCCAGCTCCTCGGGGGTGTAGATCTTGATGATCTGGCAGTCTTCATCAAGACACGCGGTCACCTTTCCATCGGTCGCCACTTTGCGGTAGCGGTCTCCTACCGCTTCCCTGATGTTTTCCTCACTCTTCTCGTTGGACATGGGAATCACTTCGAACCTGCTGAGTACTCAAACATTATTAGGTATTTCAAATTTTCTCGAATTGCTTTAGACGCAATCTCCTATCTACTCGTTTCAACACCAGGACCGCAATGCTATTAAGAACTACTGATGATGGAAGGGCGATGATCACCCTGGTCGGCGTGGGTCACGTGTTTCAGATATCCGCTCAGGTGAGGCGGGTCATCCACGAGAAGAGAGCGAACGCTGTCTGCGTTGAACTGGATCCCCGCAGGTACAGAGCCCTGCTCCAGGAAGGTCAGGGTGCCAAACTTCCGGTCTCCTACCGCCTGCTCTCCATGTTCCAGAAGCGCCTTGCCCGGCAATTCGGAGGTGAGGTTGGCCAGGAGATGATCTCGGCGGTCCAGGCGGCCAAGGAGGTGGGCGCCGACACGCTGTTCATCGACGTGGACGCAGGGGCGATGTTCAACCGCCTTTGGAGGCAGATGCCCCTCAAGGAGAAGGTAAGGCTGTTCTTATCCGGATTCATAGGCCTGTTCACCTCCAAGGACAAGGTGGAGAAGGAGCTCGAGAATTTCCAGGAGAACGAGGAGGTCTACATGAGCGCCTTCGAGCAACATATGCCGACCCTGAAGAAGGTGCTCATCGACGACCGCAACCGATTGATGGCCTCCCGAATTGAAGTGGCGGATGACCAATACGGGAACGTGGTCGCGATCATCGGGGACGGTCATGTCGAGGGCATTCGCAAACTGCTGGAGGGAAGGGAGGTCCAGGTGACCAGATTGAGCGAGCTCAGGTCCATGGAACCTCTTGCCGAGACTCCAGAAAAGGAAACGGGGGAGGTCACCCTTTCCTTCACCACCCAATTCGATGAGTGAGACCAATCCTTTTTGTCCGGGCTCGCAGATTCAGGTACGGTGCGAAGATGAATGTCAGGCTGTTGAGGTACACCGAGGACGCGGAGCTCCTGTGCTCCGCCGCTGCCCATTCCTGCTACTCGAAGTCCACCAGTGGAGAGCTCATAGACTCAATGGACCGGGAGACTGCCGAGCGCAGGCTGGAGAGCGTCCTGTCATCAGGTCATCACTCAGTGATAGAGCACGCTTCCTATACCTTCTCTCTCGAGGGAATATCGAGAGTGTTGACTCACCAGCTGGTCAGGCATCGCGTAGCTTCTTACTCGCAGCAGAGCCAGCGTTATGTCTCCATGGACAAGGCCGAATTCGTCATGCCTCCCAAGATCAGGGAGGATGATGAGGCCGCCAAGCGATTCGAGGTCCTGATGGAGGAGGTGTGGGACGCCTACAAGGAGCTCTCGGAGAAGGTGCCGGTCGAGGATGCCAGGTATGTACTTCCGAACGCGTGCACCACCAACATCACCGTTACCATGAACGCAAGGGAACTATGGCATTTCTTCTCGTTGAGATGCTGCAACCGGGCGCAGTGGGAGATACGGGAGGTGGCGGATCGGATGCTCGAGGAGGTGCGCAAGGTCTGCCCTATCATTTTCAGGAGGGCGGGACCGCCCTGCGTGCGGGGACCATGCCCCGAGGGCAAGATGACCTGCGGGAAGCCAAGGAAGGACGAGCTGAGCAAGCTATAAATACAGCAAGTCCTTAACCACTCCCCACTCGGTGTTGAACATGGGAAATATTAGACCCACTTACATCAAGAGGGTGGCCATCGATCTGGTGGAGAAGTTCCCTGGAGTCTTCAGTGGTGACTTCGAGAACAACAAGCTCATGGTCGAGAAGCTGACCGACGTTCATTCGACCACCATGAAGAACCGCATAGCTGGGTACATTACCAGATATTGGCACCAGTTTGAGGCATGATTCGATAGCTTTTTCCCCATCGACTCTTTTCCCCAGAATGATGGACGCTGTAAGGGTCGAGGGGCTAACTAGGGTTTTCAAGATAAACAGAGGCAAGAGGGAAACCGTTGCCCTGGATGACGTAGATCTCCAAATTAGGGATGGAGAACTGTTCGGCCTCCTGGGACCGAACGGGGCCGGAAAGACCACTCTCATCAAGATACTGGCCACACTTCTGCTCCCATCGTCTGGAAGCGCGGAGGTGCTAGGCTACGATGTTGAACGGCAGGCACAGAACATCCGCCCCCTCATCAACATGGTGGCGGGGGGCGAGTTCTCCGGTTACGGTCTGCTCACGGTCAGGGAGAACCTCTGGATGTTCTCACAGTTCTACGGTATCCCCGGCAAGGAAGCAAGGACCAGGATCGACGATCTTCTAGCTCGATTCGGACTGACCGAATATGCCGATTCGAAGGTCAGGACGCTGTCAACGGGGGAGAAGCAGAAGATGAACGTGATCCGCGGGTTCGTGACCGACCCTAAACTCATCTTCCTGGACGAGCCAACGCTGGGACTGGATGTCAACTCCAGCCGTGCGATCCGATCATTCGTGAGTGAATGGGTCTCCTCCGGAGATCGCAGGACCGTGCTGCTTACAACTCACTATATGGCGGAGGCCGAGCAACTGTGCGACAGGGTGGCCATCATCGATAAGGGAAGGATACTGGCCTGTGACACCCCTTCCAACTTAAAGAGGTCCCTGGACCGGGTGACATCCTATGTGATCGAGACATCCGCGCTTGAGGGGGTGGAAGAGATAGGGGCCGTTCCTGGAGTGAAGGGCATGGCATCGGAGCCGCTGGAACAAGGCCTAAGGCTGAGGGTTCAGGTGGACGAAGAGGCCTCAATCTCCGAAATAGTCTCCATGATAGTTGGCAGGGGGGCGAAGATACTCTCGATGAGCAAGAGGGAGTCGACGCTCGAGGACGTGTTCATCAACTTAGTTGGGAGGGGTTTGGAATAGAGCTAGCGCTCAACCTTCGCGCCATGGCGGCAAGGGCTTACCCAAGGGTCATAGGCTCCCTGAGGGAGCCATCGTGGCTGGTAGGGGACATCATACTCCCGCTGCTGAGCATCATGGCGTTCGTCTTCTACTACAGGGCTATGGGCGCTCCGGAGGTCTTCACTGGTTTCGTGGTTCTTGGAGGGGCCATGATCGCATACTGGCTCAACGTGCTGTGGGGCATGGCAGCCCAGTTCTACTGGGAGAGGGAGGTGGGTAATCTTCAGCTCTATCTGATCTCGCCCATGTCCCGCATGTCTGTGCTGGCGGGAATGGCCCTGGGAGGGATGTTCTCGACCACGCTGAGAGCGGTATCAACATTCGTGTTGGGATTCGTGGTGTTCGATGTCCAGGTCAACCTTACCGATCCCTGGGCGTTCATCGCGGTGTTCCTCATTACCCTGCTGGCGCTCTACGGGTTGGGGATGTTGTTCTCTTCGCTTTACCTGCTCTTCGGCAGGAATGCCTGGAGGCTTTCGATGCTGGCACAGGAGCCTATCTACCTGGTCTCCGGGTTCTACTTCCCCGTGAAGGAGCTGGGTTTCTGGGTGGGAATCGCCGCTTCAATTATACCTATTACATTGGGCCTTGATGCCATGCGGCAGCTGCTGTTCGGGGTCGAGCTGTCTGATGGCCTTCTGCCGGTAAGTGTCGAGATAATGATACTGCTGGTCATTGCCGTGATATTCTTCGTGTTGGCCAGATACATGCTGGAGTACATGGAGTACCTAGGCAAGAGGGAAGGGAGGCTGCTGACACGATGGCTCTGAAGGACCACCTCCGTACGCTGAAGTACGCGACATGGCTTGGCTGGCAGATCGAGTCCAACTGGACCAGCCCCCTGCTCTTCATAATCTATTCACTGGTGAAGCCCATCGCCGCTGTCCTGATCCTGATCTTCATGTACATCATCATCCTGGGTGACGTTACGAGCGATCCAGTGTTCTTCTCGTTCATGTTCATTGGCAACGCCCTTTACCTCTTCGTGGCCCAGGTGCTCTTCGGGCTCACATGGGTCCTTCACGAGGACAGGGAGCACTTCCAGACCCTCAGGAACATCTACATGGCGCCCATGAGCTTCTACATGTACGTGGTGGGAAGGGCGCTCAGCAAGATCATAATCACCTCGGCGGCGGTCTTCATCACCCTGATGTTCGGGGTGGTCGCGCTCAACGTCCCCATCGACCTTCTTGAGATCGACTGGCCTTACCTTGTGGTCGCGATGGTCATCGGACTTATCATGATATGCGCCCTGGGCGTCGCCTTGGCCGGCGTGTCAATGTTGACAGCCAAGCACAGCGGGGGCATCAACGAGGCCATAGCTGGCGTATTCTACCTGTTCTGCGGGGTCATCTTTCCCATAACCATCCTGCCCGTGCAGATCCAGGCGGTGAGCCTGGCTATCCCGGTGACCTACTGGCTAGAGATACTGCGACGGTCCTTGGTGCCCGGTATCGGTATCGAAAGCATCAGTGGACTCTCCGCCTTCTCCAACATCGAGTTGGTGCTTCTCCTGCTGGTGTCGGCAGCGCTCTTCCTGGTGGTCTCACTGATGATATTTAGGTATGCCGATCATCGGGCGAGGAAGCAGGGCAAGTTGGACATGATAACCACCTATTGAACGAAACGAATTAAAGGGAGTTATGAATATGGGGAGACTCAAGCCCGAGTGGGGTAGCTTGGATATCCTAGGAGGCTGCGGACCTCCCGACCCGGATTCGAATTCCGGCTCGGGCACCATTTTATTCTTCGAGCTGGATTCCGGTTGAACCAATGATCTCGAGATCGCCCGGAGGCAGGATCCTCGAGATCTCCTCCTCCGGAACCTCGAACTTCCTGGCCAGTTTCGACGAGATCTTGCTCCGTTCGGTCTTACCCGGCCCGATGATGACGTATCTTTCGGACATGGACTCCATGGTCTTCCTGGGAGCGCCCATGATCTTTCTCTCCCCCTGGTAAGAGATCTCTCCAACCACCATCTCCATCAAGATGTGGTGGAAGTAGTTCCTCTTGCCCCTGATGATGAAACCACCACGGGGAACGAACTCTCCTGCCATAGGTGCCTTGCTCACCTGGTCAGGAAGCACCCAGTAGGCGCTCCCCTCCTTCACCCCAGCGTTCCAAGCCTTGGAGTGGGCAAGGGCGAAGATGCAGACCTCTCGCAGCTCGTCTTCCTGAGCTTCGGAACCCTCCTTGAAGACCACGCTTGGAGCACCGTGAACGTCGGCGTGGGCATACCTGTCCTCGGACTTCAGGTGCTTCTTGACCACCTGGTCGTTTGTTCTTGCGTCCCTCCCGGCGATCACCAGCTTCCCAGATGAGGTGAGGAACCACTTGTACCTCTCGAACCAGAACTGCTTGGTGGGCATCGCGCCCCCTCTGGATTCCTCTTCCTTGGCCAAACCCTTCTTCCTCTTCCCTATCCGGGCTTCAGTGTTCTGCAGGGCCTCCTCAGCCCGCTTCGCCTTCTCCCTCAGCTCCTTGGCCCTGTCGTAGAGCAGGTTGGCGTTGGCATCTATGCTCTTCTCATAATCGAGGCTCACCTTGTTCCCATCGAGTAGCACGCTGACCCTGTGCTTGGAAGGGTCCACTGACCTCACGATCTCCTTGGACTCCCCCAAAGATATGATATCTTCCCATGGAGAACCCATCTTCGACTTGAGCATGTTGAGGAGATCGTTCACCTGCTGGTAGTTCATGTACAGAAGTTCCGCGTTGCTCGAAAGCTCCACAGCCTCCGCTTTCCTCTTTTCGATGGATTCCTTCTGATGCTCCAGCTGTCTCTGGAGCTTCAAAAGGGTCTTATCGGTGATCTCCAACGGCTCCAGCTCCCCTACCAGGTACTCGTGGAGGGCTTCCGAAAATACACTGTGATTATCGGCCTTCGATTCGGAGTACTGTACCAGGGGCACCGGGGTGATGTCCAACATGTCCTCTCCCTCGAAGACTATCCTCGGGTCACTGGAATCCCTGACCTGTTTGATGATGTCGACCATAGCCTGGTAGAGACCGGAGATCTGGTCGTCGCTCAGCGATGAAGCATCGCTTCCCTTGTCCACACCCGCTCTCAGGCATACCTCTTCCGCGTACTGACCTCCCAGATTCACGCTGGTTGCCAATGTCCTGACAGCATCCGATGTGGACCCCTTCAAAGAGGAGATGAAGGTCTGAAGATCGCTTTCAAGGGGATTGAACCTCTTTGGAGGGAAAAGGTACTCCGCCCCCGGACGGACCTCCCTGTGCCTCCAGCGGCGGGAGAACAGGCAGTTCACAATCTTTCCGTCCTTCACCAGAAGAAGGTTTCCTTCACCGAACAGCTCGACGACGAGCTGGTACTGCTCTCCCCTCATGATGTCTATGACCACTATTCGGTCGAATTCGACCTGCCTGACGGACTCGATGCGGGCGTTGGAGATCAGCTTTCTGAGGTGAACGGCGAACTGGTCGGGAAAGTCTGGGACCTGGGGTCTCTGAGGTGCCAGGTAGAACCATTTCCCATCCTTGAGGAAGAGCTCCTTCTTCGCCTCGCCCTTCACGTTCACCCGTATGAGCACGTTCCCGCCATCCCACTGGAAGATCTTGTCCACGAATCCTCCTATGAGGGATTGAGCCTCGCTCACCACCGCGAGGACATCGAACGCCCGCATCTCATTTTTCATGCATTCCCCCCTACAGCTGGGGCATTCATAAAGGTTACCTTGGGCACCATCTCAGAAAGATTTATCAATCAAAACCCGATTCGAGGATAGCGCTGCCACTGTGGCTTAGAGGTATAGCGACGCCTTGGTAAGGCGTAGGTCGAGGGTTCAATTCCCTCCAGTGGCTCCATCCTCATTCTTTCGTCATGCCTTTCTGATAGAGCTAGCTCCAAGCGAACCAATTTATTACGGGCGGACAACCTTATATGCCTTTGACTGGAGGCGAGGAATGATAGAGATCAGGAACAGGCTGTTCATCTCACTGGGTTTGATCCTTGGATTCCTGATATTCGGGACGGTAGGCTTCCTTCTTACCGAGGATACGGTCACCAATGTCTTCGATTCTATCTACTTCACCGTGGTGACCATGACCACCGTGGGATACGGGGACCTCGTACCGACATCGGGCGCCTCAAGGGTGGTCGCCTCCATCGTGATGATCGGAGGGATAGCATCGGTCCTCTGGGCCATTCAATCGGTGTTTGACCTAGCGGTGAGCAGAGGGATAAGGGAGGAGTTGGGCTTGCCAGAGAAGAAGACGAAGCTCAAGGGACACTACATCATCGTGGGCTACGGCAACGTAGGGAAGCAGACAGTATCACAGCTCAGGGCGAAGAACGAGAAGTTCATAGTCATTGAGAACGACCCGGCGAAGATCGAGGCGGCTGTTGGCGTCAACATACCCATCATCGAGGGGGACGCGTCCGAGGACAGCGTCCTGCAGAGGGCCAACATAGCCGATGCCAAGGGGATAGTCACCACACTGACCGACGCGATGAACGTGATCGTGGTGATCTCCGCCAAGATGCTCAATCCAGATATTCAGGCGGTCACCAAGGTGGAGGAGTATCGGAACGTTGCCAAGCTCAAGAAGGCCGGGGCGGACGAGATCGTGGACTGCACCGAGATGGGTGCCAGGGTCATCGTGATCAAGGTGAGGAATGTTGCAATTGACCCCGTATGCGGTGAGGAGGTAAGCATCAGGGACACCCCCTATGTCCATGAACACGGCGGGGAGACCTACTACTTCCACTCCGCCGAGTGCATGGAGAAGTTCATCGAAGACCCAAAGCGCTACATCATAATGAAGAAGGCTCTGGAAGCAACCTGCGGGCTCGACCTCTTGAAGTGATCACCTGGACATCGAGTAGTATACGAACCCGGACCAGATCTTCGGATAGAAGAAGGTCGACTTCTTGGGCATCTTGATGCCCTCACCAGCAATCTTCCAGATCTCATCGAGCTTGGGTGAGCCAAGCAGTATCGCTAGGTCGCTTCTCCCTCTCATGACCTTGTTCCTGGCTTTCTCGCAGCTCTCCTCGTACTCGATGTTGAAGATCTTATCTCCCAGGACGCTCTTGAAAATGATCTCCTGACAGGCGTAGGCATCTATGGCCCACAGTACGCTTTCGCTCGGAAGTTCCTCGAGGAACGCGTAGTACATTCTTCTCGATCTGGTGATCAGGCCGAACCCCATATGCTCCTTTTCGGCCACCCTTGAACGGAGAGAGGGAAAGTCATCCATGCTCTCCACGATCAGGCGTTCTCTCATTCTCTCCAGGAGCTCCTCCTCGTCCATGTCCAGGTCCGAAAGTAGCCTGTGGGTGGGAAGCAGTATCATCCCCTGGTCATCAGACGAGACCAGAGTGGCCAGCACAAAGCCCTTTTCCTCTTCCTCCTCGTGCTCCTGGGAGTACCTCAGGGCGGTCTCATAGCGGTGATGCCCGTCCGCTATCAGAACGGTCCTGGACATCATCATGGATTGTATCCTGGAGACCATTTCGGGATCGGAGATCCTGTGGAAGGAGTGGACTACTGCATCATGGTCCTCCGTTTCGAACAGCTTCTCCGAGCTGGAGAGCAGTTCCTCAATCGGAATTTCCGAGTGGTGATAAAGCCCAAATATGGATTCGGAGTGCGTCTCGGTGTCTTCGAGAAGTCTCAAGCGGTCCTCCTTCACCTTGGATATGGTCTCCTCATGGGGTATCACCATTCGGTTGTCGTATGGCTCTAATGATAGGAGCCCGACCAGCCCGGTCCTGGTCAATCTTCTTCCATCGTTGAGAAATGACTGTTGGTATAGGTAGAAGGACGCCTCCTCATCCTGCTTGAGCTTTCCGGAGGAGATCCACCCCATCAGCTCTTTCCCCGCCTGGAGGTATCTCCCTTCCTGGGGGTTAAGCGTGATCCTGGTTACGTTGAAGGGATCGGCCCTTAGTTCCTCCAGCTCGTGATCGTCGATGACATCATAGGGCGGGGATATCCTCTGAGAGATATCCTCCTCTGGATCGAGCGAAGGTATCAGACCGTTGAATGGTTTGAAAATGACCATCTGAGCACCGTTTATGGCGGTAATAAGGCATCTCCTCAATAGCCTTTTCCCCAAGCCGGATGTCCAGCATACTTTCTCTTAAGGGTTTCATTTTGCTTATGATGCTCGAACTCTAACTCGCTCAAACACTCATCCCACAGTTTTAGATTGGATGATATGAAAAATCTTCATCTATGGGGGTCGGTTACCCTCCTCGACAGCTCATCCACGAACCCCTTTCCCTCCTTGGAGATGAGCCAGTATACCTCGTCCTTGACCCATTTCTTTCCGCCGAAGAATCCTACCCTCATGCGCCTGTAGGGAACCTTTACCTTGATCCAATCTCCCCTTTCCGTTTGCTTGGGGGAGTCCATGTCACGGTACGGGATCATGAATATGGGCAGTGAACGCATTGGTCTCTCCCCTTCCCGGTACCCTATCTGTGCGCCGCATCCACCTGCCTGGCTGTACTTTCTCGATTGAGCTATCCTGTCTTCCAGCTGTCTCTTCCTGAACTTGAGGACCTTGCTTTCCTCCTCGCTCGCTGTCTCCAGCTGAACCTCGATTTTCTCGATCTCGTGATCCATCTCTGCCAGGATGCTCTGCACGGATCTGCGGCCACCGATGAGACATGTGT
>DATKXF010000012.1:0-7119 GCA_035529155.1 Methanomassiliicoccales archaeon
AGTTCCAGACAGGATCCCCTACATCACTTGTTGTGGGTGATTTCAATGAAAATGGAATCTCCGAAATAGGTGCTAGAATGCTTGGACAGGACCAAATTGTATTCATCGACAGCCAATCGAATCAACTAGGAGTCAAACAGATGCGGTCCGGACCTCATTGGTTCGAGGTAGTGTCATTACAGGGAGAAAATGACCTTGTGGTATCGAATTGGGGAAGTCAGAACTTAAGCGTGTTCCTAAGTGGTCCTCAATTCTTCAATAACCAGGGTCCATCCATCGAGGTCGATACCAACTTCAGCGGGCCTGGTCCGTTATCATCCGGTGATATCAATGGAGACGGACTCCAAGACATAATTGTAGGTTGCCAGGGTGGAATTGAGATTCTGTATGACACTGGAATCACACCTATCCTAGATGAGAATCTCTCATTCTCACTTTCTCTGGCAGGGGGCAACTTCACCCAGATAGCAACGGGAGATTTCGATTTTGGAATGGAGTACATTTCGGGATGGCCAGAGAGAATGGATGTAGTTGTGGCCAATTCCAGCCAGATAGAGGTGTACTTGAATCATGGAGGTTCTTCACCTCTTTCCTCTTCTGAGGTGTACACTCTAGTTCCCTCTGGTTCTGGTCAGATCGTTTGGATGGATTCTGCATTAATCGATGATGACGAGCTTGCAGATATAGTGGCGGCCAGGGACGATGGTACTGTTACAGTATTCTTCCAGGATGAAGGTTATACGCCTTTTGGATTCGATGCCAGTAGCAAGATTGTTTTCGATTCAACCAATGGCATTATAAATGCTGACCTCGGCGATGTCGATGACGACGGTCTCTCGGAGATAACGATATTGGGTGAGGAACTCGCCGTGGTCACGGTCTTCGATGTGAATAAGACATCGTCTACGATGGTAGCGAACTTCACCTCTGGAGCTGGTGATGGATATGTCATAATCGAGGATTTGAACAATGATCTGAGAGAGGATCTTATTTTCTCCTCACCTCTGTCGAAGTGCGTATCATTCGTATACCAGCAGAACCTGCCGCCCATGGCAATGGCGGAAGTCATCACTCAAGCACCAATCTTCGAAGGACAGACGGTTACCTTCTTCGGAAGGAATTCAACTGACACATATTCGGATATTGGAAGCCTTGACTATCAGTGGGATTTCGGTGATATGGGAACCGGGAATGGAGATACGGTCCAGCACATTTACCTTGATGATGGAAATTTCACGGTGACCCTGAGGGTGACTGATAGAAGTGGGCTGTATGACGAGGCAGTTCTTCAGGTTGAGATTGGGGACCTATCCCCCAACGCTCTCTTCGATTGTCCCTCATCGGCAAAGGAAGGCGTCGCTATTCAATTCACGGATCTATCCAGCTCGTATCCCGACCAGATAGTGAACTGGACGTGGGATTTCGGTGATGGATGGAGCATTCCTATTCTGGAAGGTGGGGACCCCAATCTCACCCATATCTTCATGGGGGATGGAGAGTACGACGTGAACCTCACCGTCATCGACGATGATGGATCCCAGGACTCCTTCTCTAGAAGCATCACCATCACGGACGGATCCCCCACTGCAGGATTCCAAGTCTCCGATCCAACCCCAGCCGAGGGACAGACCCTAACCTTCAGCTCAACCTCAACCTCATACCCCGACCAGATCGTCAATTGGACCTGGGATTTCGGAGACGGTGAATTTGGTTACGGAGAGATTGTCCAGCATACATTCACGCAAGATGATACCTACACAGTAGGCTTGACAGTAAGAGACTCGGATGGAAGCGAAGACACTCATGAGATCGAACTAACTGTCGAAGACGTTCCACCGATCGCTAGTATCGGATTCTTACCCTCATCGCAGTTCGAGGGTGAGGTCGTTGCCTTCACTGACATCTCCACATCTTACCACCCTATCGTCAATTGGACCTGGGAATTCGGTGACGGGGAGAGAAATTACTCGAAGGATACCATTCATGTCTTCGAGACCGAAGGTGAATACACAGTCAGGCTGACGGTGACTGATAACGATGGTAGCCTGAACTGGACCGAGGTGACCGTCCAGATACTTGACACTCTTGCTGCAAATTTCAACATTAACGATATTAGTATTCTTGAAGGGGAAAGCATCCAATTCAGTGATCTTTCCACATCGTATCATGATGTGATTAACTGGACCTGGAATTTCGGGGATCAGAATGTCTCCTGGACCAAGAATCCAACACATGCCTTCGGGGATGATGGTTCCTATATGGTTGTGCTTATTGTCAGAGCTTCTGACGGATCAGAGGCTCAGGCAAACATGACCGTGGTGGTAAGGGACACTACACCAGTGATCGATGCCCTCTATACCTCATCGGGCATCATCTCCATACTCGAGGACATGACTCTTCAGTTCAGGGTCAACTGCACTGAAGGCAACGATCAGATAGTCCTCTACCAGTGGGATTTCAACAAGGAAGGGAGCTTCCAGGCAGATAATTCAACGACCACGGGGAGAATCACAGTCAAATACACGCAGGAGGGCATATACAAACTGGCAGTAAGGGTTTGGGATTCGGATTCGTACGCCCAGGCCCAGATTGAGATCGAAGTCAACAATGTCCCACCTGAGATCGAACTCTCATACTATGTGATAACAAGTGGAAACATTCACTTCTTCGCCTCGTACTATGATAATGACAGCGATATGGAGAGCCTGATGTTCCAATGGGATTTCGGGCAAGGTTACGATTCCCTGGTCAACTACAGCAGCGTGGACCATTATTTTGCGAATGATGACATGTACACTGTCCGCCTCAGGGTGGTGGATGATGACGGGGCATATACCTCCGACACGGTATCCATACTCGTTGACCGCACCCCCCCAACTGTCCAGGCGAATGATGTGAAAAACTCCGCGTACATAGGGGAGATAATTACCGTTTCATTCAATGTCACGGACACTTTCAGTGTGGATTCGGTGATCCTGCATTATATGATCGATGATATTGAGCGGACTCTCACCATGGTTCCATCTGGGACCTCGGGAGAATATATGGCTTCGATTCCCGCCCAGGATCGTGCCACGACCATCCAGATATGGGTCGTGGCTACCGACGACAGTGATAACATGATGGAGACCGGGACACTTTCGATTCAGGTAACCGAGAAGCCACTGTCAATGGATATCTATCTCCTGGGGATCACCTTCGGCTTCGCTATCATAGGCGGGATCATCTACTTTGTCCGGAGAAGATATGCTATTGATGAGGTTTTCATCATCTTCGAAGACGGTTGTCTCATTTCCCACGAAAGCAGGCGACTGAAGCCCGGCATGGATGATGATATTCTGAGCGGCATGCTGGTCGCGATACAGGAATTCGTGAAAGACTCCTTCAAGGACGAAGAGGAGACCGGCATCAGAAGACTTGACTTCGGGGAAAAGAAGATAATGGTGGAAAAGGGCGATAACATATACGTGGCTGTGGTCATGCATGGCAACGGAGGCGAGAAGGTTCAGCAGAAGATGCAGCATGTACTTGACACGATCGAGAAGGAGTACGGTGAGGGGCTCCAAAACTGGGATGGCGATCTGGAAAAGGTCAGAGGCGTCAAGGAACGTTCCAAACAACTGTTCGAGAACGGGATTCTGAGCAACTGGGGCAAGGGCCATGGTGATTCTAAAGATCGAAAGGGAACGATCTGAACACTGTCATCGCTTGGGAAAATGTTGAAAAAACATATCTACCTTCCCTTCATTCACCTATAGATGATAGACTGGGTTAGCCTGGCCATCGTACTACTGCTGTGCCTGGTACTTGCCATCCTATCTTACTGGTTCGGTCTTCTAACAGCGAGTGGGAGTATCTCAGCATTCGCGTTGGGAATGATAATCGGTGGGATGGGGTCAATCAACTGGCTGCTCATTCTAGTTTTCTTCACGATCGCCGGCTTCCTGGTCACCAGATATAAGCTCCAAGAGAAGATCGACAAGGGGCTCCAGGAAGGTAAAAGAGGCGAGAGGACATATAAGAATGTCCTCGCGAACGGGTTGATACCGGCCCTCATAGCAACAGTAGCCTGGATCATGGGGGTTCCTCAGGAGACGATTCCGGCGATAGTGTTTCTTTCTTCGATCAGTGTAGCGGCGTCCGATACCGTGGCGAGCGAGATAGGCATCCTGAGTGATAGGACCAAACTCATCACTAACCTCAAGGACGTTCCTCCAGGAACCAATGGCGGGGTTTCAACCTACGGGACCATTTGGGCGCTATTGGGTGCTATAGGGGCCTCGGTGTTCGGCTGGATATTGTTATTCCCAGAGAATCTGATCGACCCACTGATCCTTGTACCTATCATCGTAGGATTCTTAGGATGCAATGTGGATAGCCTCATCGGAGCCACTCTTGAACGGAGAGGATATATTGGTAAGCTCGGTACCAACATGATATCCATGGCCTCGGGAGCTATATTAGCACTTCTTATATTAATTGTAATTTAAAATTTAAAATTGTGAAATTTCTTATGCTTCTCTCGAGTCTCAAACCGATAGTATTAATTTATGATAACCTACTTTCTTGAGCACGACGCCCTGAATAGACTCCAGTGCTTCAAGAAACATCTTCCGGAGGGTCAGATGCAGATTGATATCAAGCCCGGTAACTTCTACCTTTTACAGGAAAGGAAGGCTGAAAAAATCTTCATACTCTACAAGATGATGGGCGAAGCAGGTAGAGATGTAATCTGCGTGAGCAGGATACACCCTGACCAGTTAAATGAAGATTTTGGAATTCCTCACAAGAACTCCTTGTGGCTCTCCAACACGGTTGGTGATAGGAACATCAATCCTCTGAATGTAGGAATACTGACAGATCGATTGATCAGGTACTTCGAGGAGAGCGGAAGTAAAGTAGTCCTCTTTGAGGGATTGGAGTATTTGGTCATGCAAAACGATTTCGGGAAAGTACTGAAGCTGGTTAACTACCTCTACGAATCAGTGGCTGTGACCAAGAACATATTGATTGCCTCTCTCGACCCCAGGGCTTTCAGCCCGAAGGAACTAGCCTTCCTTGAAAAGAGCGCGTACATAATCGATGAGAAAGACAAAATAACGATATCCAAGTCATAGTGTCAGGGCATTGAAGCACACTATGGTAAGGTATATATACATCGATTTCTTTCAGGCGAAATAGGAATGGTTTGACGGCCATAGCGGCGGGGTCACACCTGGTCTCATCCGAACCCAGAAGTTAAGCCCGTCCACGTTCCTGGCTGTACTGTGGTGCGCGAGCCCATGGGAACCTTTGAACGCTGTCAGCCATTCCAATTCTCCACCTCTAATCTTCTAGAGGGCACCCTGAAAAGGAAATTAAATTAAAAAACAGGAATAAGGGAGATGGTATCTCCCTTGTTTGTTTGACTATCTACCGATAATCCCCCCAGTAAGTCCGTTTGCATACCATTATTTTGAGCAGTCAGTATTTATTGATTTTGATAATTGATAATAAACATTTGAAAAAAATACTGGATAAAGGACTGTTGGTAGATGAACAATTTAGTTATTATCATTATCTAATAATATAATCAAATTTGAAATTGTATCTCTTTTTCTTTCCTCTAATATTTCACCATGACAAATATCTCAAATGCTAAATATATTTGATTTCTATTCCTGGCAAATTCCTCAAAAACATTGATCCTTCCAATTGACTGCTTATTCCCCCAATGAATGAAATGAAGCAACTCAATGATCTATTCAGATTCGATATCTTGGCAATTAACGGTTTAGTGATCGAACGAATTTCATTAAGAGAGCTGTTTCATTGTCGATTTTTTCTCCAATAGTAAAAATGATATCAATACGAAACATTTTAAGCAGTACTAGTTTAATTTGAACAAAGACCAGGTGTTCCCAATGGAAATCGATCCCACACTAAGGGTAATCATTCTGGTCGGGCTCTTGATCGGGCTGAGCCTGTTGATCTACTTCGAGCTGAGATACATGCGCAAGAGGAGAAAGCCAAAGGTTGATATGCAGCTTGTTAAGGACGAAGCTTACAACTCGATTGCTACTGCAAAGGCAGTTGCCAAGGTCTTGAACGAGAGGAAGAGAGAAACCTCAAAAGCAGAACAGCTCATATTCCAGGCCGAGAACGCTTACTCGAGGGGGGAGTATAACAACAGTAAACAGCTGGCAGAGAGTGCCAAGATAGAGCTTGAGAGATCTAAGGCAAGGGAAGAGGAAGTGGAGACGAGTACATTCAACAATATATTTTCCGAGAAAACAGAAGAGGATCAGGGGGAGAGGGAAATGGAGAACAAAACCCTGTTCGAGGAGGAGAAGAAACTCCCAGAGAACTACATTCAATCCAAGTTCATGATAAGGGGCGTGGAAAGGGATGTGGAAAGGGCGGCCTCCACGGGAAAGGACATTGGAAACGCGATTGAACTCCTGCAAGAAGCCAAACGCAACTTCGATTCCGGTAACTATACAGAAGCTTTAAAATTGGCTTGCAGAGCGGACAGATACTTCGACCATACAGATACTCAATTCATAGATGGAATGAGGTATGCCAAAAAGAATGACACAGTGAGCCCTACCTTGGCTAGGGAGGGCATTAGAACAACCATTACGAAGGAAAGGATCATCGATGAATCTGTCAGGGAAGTGGTCATGGAAACGTGTGTCGAATGCGGCTCAATCGTTGAAGAGGATGACGCTTTCTGCGGCAAGTGCGGATTCAAGGTCGTAAGGGAGAAGAAGTGCCAAGAATGCGGTGTCCTGGCCAATGAGAGCGACTGTTTCTGCAGGAAATGCGGAACCAAGCTACCCTGAATGCAGGAAGCTTATCCCTCCGGGATGCTCCAACGAACCGCGAATGTTTTTATAGATACTGGATTATCGAAGATTGAAGATGATACTGGTCAAACTTGGTGGAAGCGTCATAACTGACAAGACGGGGTTCCGGGAGTTCAGGGAACCTGAGACTAGGATGCTGGCACGAGAGATATCACGATCTGGGAAAGATGTATTCCTGGTGCATGGTGCGGGATCGTTCGGTCATGTACTGGCACACAAGTACTCGTTACAGAACGGATACATTGACGATGACCAGATTCCCGGTGTCGCT
>DATKXF010000013.1:0-22919 GCA_035529155.1 Methanomassiliicoccales archaeon
CGTCCTCGCCTCCAGAAAGAATGTTCCCCTCACTCCCATTTCGTCCAAAAGATCAACAATTAGTTCAAGGCCTCGACCAGAGGACGAGAACCTGGGGGTGTGATCTCCATCGATCGGTCTGGAAATCCCCTCTAACATGCCGCGTGAGGGCATGTTTGCATCCCTGTCAACATCAACGGTGAAGGAGGCATAGGTCATCGAATCATCCATGGACAAAGGACATTAAACCATTAATGGCTTCGCCTGATACAAGAGGTCGAAATATCGGACCTGGACTCTCATAATCTATTTGTATCCTGAGCTGGATATTGAATCTAATATTCATGAGGTATCCCGCTTCGCCGCCTGTCAATCTCTCACCTCTCAGGGAACAAGAAGGCGGTATTGAACGGGAAGAGGGGGGAGACTACTATTGAGACAGGCTCTTGTGATTGGGGCGGGCGTAGCTGGGATCTCGGCGGCCCTTGGCCTCGCGGATAGAGGAATATTCGTAAACATCATCGATAGCGAAGGTGCAATCGGTGGAAGAGCTAGGGAACTAGCCTGCAAGGGCGTCAACAAGTGTATTCGATGCGACGTGTGCCTCGCCACCGACCGCCTCTATGAGGTCGGAAAATCTGAGAGAATAAGAGTGTTCCCCTTCTCCACCCTGAAGAGTGTCTCGGGCGAACCGGGACGGTTTAGGGTGACCATCAATAGGAAACCAAGGTACGTCGATGAGGGCAAATGCACCGCCTGTGGAGCCTGCATAGAAGGCTGTCCAGTGGAGGGCAGTGCGATACGCCCCGCCGACATGGGTGTACCACTGACCTACATGATAGACCCCACCCGTTGCTTGAGCCTGAACGATCAGGTTTGCGGGGCGTGTGTTGACGCCTGTCCGAACAGGGCCGTCGATCTCAGCATGAAATCATCTACCAAGCGCTTGGAAGTGGGCACCATCATTGTGGCAACAGGATTCGAACCATTCGATCCAATCCTCGAACCCCGTTTGAGGTACGATGAAATTCCGGGTGTGATCACTTCCCTCGAAGCGGAGAGCTTCATGAACCTCGAGGGGAAACTCCCTTCGCCCGATGGCGAGAATCCAAGAAGGGTGGCCTTCATCCAGTGTGTTGGGTCCAGAGATCAGAGGGTGGGCGCGGAATATTGCTCCAAGATCTGCTGCAAGTACAGCAGGGGCATAGCCGCGTATCTCCGGGAGATCGATCCTCAGGCTGAGATCACCTTCTTCATCATGGACTGGCGGCCCTACGACCTTGTTGGGGATGACATATTTCAATGGGAGGCCGTAGACGAGAAGGTGAGGGTGGTAAGGGCTAGGCCTGCAGAGATAATCCTTTCAGATTCTGCCAAGCCCCTGGTAAGGTATGTTGTTCCGCAGGAGAGGCTGTTGGAGGAGGAGTTCGATCTGACGATACTCTCGATCGGCATAAGGCCCCCCGAAGGCCTAAACAGCATGGCGGAATTACTCGGAATCAAGATCACTCCTACCGGGTTCCTTTGGACCTCGGGTGAAAAGCCCTCTCTCACTTCAAGGTCGGGCATCTTTGCCTCGGGTTGCTGCACTGGACCCAAGGACATCGAGGAGAGCTCAATGGAGGGAACGGCCGCCGCAGGCGAAGCGGCGAGCTTCCTGGAGGGATTGAAATGACCTCCAATTCGAGTCTTGAGCTGGTGACCATGTCCAGCAGCGGGAGATCGGCCAGGGTGAGATCGACTCGACCCAAGAGAGAGAAGGAACCCACTGGGAAGATGGGGGTGTTCCTCTGCCGATGCGGGGGATCGATACAAGGGCGGCTGGACATAGATACGATCGAGAAAAGAACATCCGGTCTCGCATCCGTGGACGAATGCAAGATCATGGATTTCTCGTGTTCAAGGAAAGGTCAGGAATCGATCTCAAGGACCGTCATCGAGCGGAGCCTTGACAGGTTTGTCATCGCTGGTTGCAGCCCCAAGGTCATCGAGGACCACTTCAAGATGACCGCCATGGAAATGGGGATCAACCCATACATGGTGGAGTTTGCCAATATACGGGAGCAGTGCTCTCTGGTTCATGGATACCAGGAAGCCACAGAGAAGGCCGCTAAACTGATCGAGGCTGCGGTGGCCAAGTGTGCGCTGCTAGTCCCAGCACCTTATGAGCGGGTCAGGGCGCCGAGCAGGGAGGTCCTGGTATATGGAAACGGTATGTCCGCGATCGTCGCGACGGACGAGCTATTGTCAGAGGGCATCACAGTTCATCTCATATCGCCATTCCCCCTGGAAAGACTCACATTCAATTATCACGGGGTCAACCCGATCCATCTAGAGGAAATGAAGAACAAGGTCCTCGAGAGCCAACTAGTCAATATCCATTCCCAGGCATTGGTAGAGGTTCTTCAGGGCAGTCCAGGTGAATTCCATGCCCTGCTGAAATATCCGGGGGAAACGGAGGAGATCTCCTTTGGTGCAGCTATAATTGCATGGGAAGCCCAGGAGGAACCCCCCTCGATCGTCAATGGGGAAATATTCATCACCCAGGGGGATCTGGAGACGGCCTTGAACCGAGGTGTGATCCCGGAGAGGACCATAATGATCACCTTGGACGAGAGCAGGAAACCTATCTCTGGAAGGATAACTCACAAAGAGGCCATCCAGAACGCCCTGAAGATAAAGGAGGCTAGGCCAGAAGCGGAAGTTACCATCATCGCAAGGGATGTTCTTGCTTTCGGATTCTTGGAGCTTGACTATATCAAAGCTCAGGCCCTTGGGGTAAGATTCATAAGGACAGATGACCCGCCCCAGATGGATCCAGGTATACCTGCCAAGGTCACGGTGGACGATATGTACCTTGGCGAAAAAATCTCGCTGGAGGCGGATGTGATAGTTACCAATTCTGTGACCCAGTCGGTGGATACCCAGAGGATAGCCAAAATATTCGGTACCCCCATTGACCAAGAGGGCTTCTTCATCCCCACCCAGGTAAAGCTCAAGCCGGCCGCCAGCATAAGAGAAGGGGTCTTCCTGTGTGGATCGGGCATATCCAACAAGCTGCCCTCGGAGGTCGTTCTTGAAGCCAGGAGCGCCGCCTCTCGTGCGGTATCCATGTTGTCCAGTTGGATTCAGAGAGGAGGAGTGGTGGCAGACATCGATCCAGAGAAATGCTCAGCTTGCCTGACTTGTGTAAGGAGCTGCCCGTATACGGCCCCGTTTTTCGGCGAATCCGGCAAGGCAGAGGTGGATGTTACGAAGTGCCAGGGATGTGGGATATGTGTAGGTGTTTGTCCCAGCAAGGCCATTGAACTATTCTGCTACACGGACGATCAGCTGTCCTCCCAGACGAAGGTTCTGACAGGGAAGGTGATGAAGTGAATGAGACCAGAATAGTCGGCTTCTGCTGTTCCTACTGCGGCTATGCCTCGGCCGACTTGGCTGGAAGGCAGGGGAGGAACTATTCCCCGCAGGTCATGATCGTGAGGTTGCCCTGCTCGGGAAGGATCGATGTCCTGCACATATTGAGAGCATTCAGACAAGGAGCCGACGCGGTGTTCGTGGCGGGATGCCTCGAGGGAAACTGCAACTTCGTGAACGGCAACTACGAGGCCCGCAAGCGAGTGAAGCAGGCGAAGGATATCCTGGACGCGCTTGGTCTGGATGGAAGAAGGGTTGAGATGTTCAACATCGCTTCAAATCAGGGATGGCGATTCCCCCGCATTGTGGAAGAGATGACGGCACGTGTGAATGAGCTGGGACTAAATCCGCTGAAAGGTGAGACCAATGATAATCGGTGAACAGAAGACTCTACAAGAGATCGTGGGCAACCTCTCTGGTCACAGCTCAATACTGGTGGCCGGCTGCAGGTCCTGTGTGGCAATCTGTCTGGCGGGAGGGGAGAAGGAGGTTGGCGTTCTGAGCGAGGCACTCCGTATACATTCCGATCTCAAGGGGCTGGATTGGACCGTAGGCGAGGTCACACTAGAGAGGCAGTGCGAGAAAGAGTGGGTCAGGGAGATTGCCCCCCTGGTCGAAAAGGCCGACTGTGTGCTCTCACTCGCCTGCGGCGTGGGCACTCAGACAGTCCAGGAGCTGTTTCCAGACACCCGGGTCATTCCCGGGCTGAACACATCGAATATGGGGGCACCTGAGGAACAGGGTCTCTGGAACGAGAAATGCGGTGGATGTGGTGACTGTGTTCTTCATCTCACGGGCGGAGTTTGCCCCATTGCCAGATGCGCAAAAAGCCTTCTGAATGGACCCTGCGGAGGTTCTCAAGAGGGTCGATGTGAGGTGGATCCCGAGACACCATGTGCATGGGATCAGATTTTCCAAAGTCTGAAGAGGCTGGATCGATTGAAGCTGATGGAGGAAGTCATTCCGCCCAAGAACTGGATACCCAGTCGAAGCGGCGGTCCAAGGCGGATCTCAAGGGAGGACGCTCTCCTCACGGAAGAGGAGAAGAGAGCAAAGGAGGGCCTGGAGTGAAATCGGGAAGCAATATCGAGAGGCTCTTCGACAAGGGGGAGTTCGTGGTGACAGGGGAGATAGGCCCCCCCATGTCCAGCGACCCATCCTCCATCCAGGAGCATGCCCGCCACCTGAAGGGATTCGCGGATGCATTCAACCTCACTGACAACCAGACTGCCATCGTTCGAATGAGCTCTCTTGCATCTTCGGTGATATGCCTCCAGGAAGGGGTGGAGCCCATCATGCAGATGACATGCAGAGACCGCAACCGGATCGCAATGCAATCCGATCTACTGGGCGCTTCGGCGCTGGGTGTTCGAAACCTGCTGTGCTTGAGCGGGGATCATCAGACATTCGGGAATCAGGCGGAATCAAAGAACGTTTACGATCTAGATTCAATCCAGCAATTGATGATGTTCCGAAGGATGAGGGATGAATCAAAGGTCTGGGGCGACACCGAAATCAAGGAAGCTCCCAAGGTCTTTCTGGGGGCTGCCGCCAATCCCTTTGCCGATCCTTTTGAATTTCGAGTCACCAGGCTCGCAAAGAAGGTCAAGGCTGGTGCTGACTTCATACAGACCCAAGCAATATTCGACATGGAGCGATTCGAGCGCTATATGAGGGAGGCCAGGAGCAGGAAGCTTCATGAAGAGGTGCACATCATGGCCGGAGTGGTCCCACTGAAATCCCTGGGAGCTGCCCGTTATATGAAGAATAAAGTCTCAGGAATGATCGTCCCCGATCAGCTGATCGATAGGATGAAGGGTGCCGAGGATCCTAAGGAGGAGGGTATAAGCATCTGCGTGGAGCAGATACAGAATCTTATGACCATCGAGGGGGTCCACGGTGTCCACATCATGCCCGTGGCTTGGGAGAAGAAGCTACCGGAGATCGTGGAAAGGGCGGGACTGCTTCCCAGACCCGTCTTGTGATTCTACCCATGATCATGAATTCAGCTTGATGAATTTCTCAATCGACCTGTCGTAGGTTCTCTCCACTTCATCCGGAAAGTAGCATCCGGGTAGCTCCCCGCGGGAGCGATGATATCGGATGCACTCGCAGCACTTCCCCTTCCTGTGGCAGTAGGGATAGCTGCAGTTGCACTGTCCCATGTTCGCATCCACATTGGGACACTCAGCCATCTCACTCCCTCAGGTCCATCAGGAAATCGTGGCAGTACAGCTTCTCATTCAGCAGGATCTCTCCTGCCTTGACGATCTTCATCAGCTCCCTGTCCTCCGGGTCCATTATGGCTGCGGTCAATCCGGTTCCCATGAGCATGGCCAGGAAGCTCCTGTTGAGAAGACTCCTCTCCTTCGCCATGTTGGAGACGTTGCTCAGACCTACAATGGTCCTGGGGGCGGGGTCGTTGAGGATCTGGAATTGCTGGATGGACTTGATGACGACCTTGCCCTGATCCTGAGCAGCGCCTACGGGAAGTATGACCGGATCTAGGAATATCTTCTCCGGCATCACTCCATGCTCCATGGCGGTGGTCATCAACAGCATGGCCAGTTCGGTCCTGGAGTCAGAATCGTTAGGTATTCCCTTCTCGCTGATTGTGAGGCATACTATGTCAGCATCGTACTCCGCCGCCAGAGGGAAGAATCTCTCCATCTTCTTCACTTCCGCGGTGGTGCTGTTCATGATGGGCTTCCCCTCGCAAACCTTGAGGCCAGCTTCCATAGTCTTTGGACCAGGGGAATCGAGGCAGAGAGGGGTGTCCACAACCTCCTGGACCGTCTTAACCAGCCACTCCATGCAGGCCGGTGCATCGTCCCTCCCAGGACCCGTGTTGATGTCAAGGTAGTTTGCCCCGCACTCAACCTGCTTGAGGGCAAGGTCTTGTATGACTTTCGTATCCCTTCGGTCAATGGCCTGGCCCACCGAGGCGAACTGCCCGTTAATCCTCTCGCTCACGATAAGCATAATCTCCCTGGATTCTGAAAGGAACCAACTCGAATAAAAGGTTGTTGCACTTCCCAGATTTCTTGATTACCAAGTGTAAACGACAAATGCCGAATATCGCAGGACTCTGCCGGAATGACGCAGGATTGGTATGGAAAACATGTCTAAAAAATCGATTACCTTTATTTGCAGCTATACCATATAGCACCGGTATACTGTTCTAATATGTATGCCTCTTCAATCATTTCGGGGGAAAACTTGTGGGCAAAATCGAACGGGCCTTGATCAGTGTCTCGGACAAATTTGGAATAGTCGAATTCGCGAAGGGTTTGGATGATCTTGGAGTGGAGATAATCTCCACTGGAGGGACCGCAAGGCTCCTCAATCAGAAGGGGGTCGATACTATTGGAATATCGGATGTCACTGGATTCCCAGAGATGCTCGACGGAAGGGTCAAGACCCTCCACCCTAAGGTTCACGCTGGCCTGCTTGCCAGGAGGGATGTTCCAGACCACATGAAGGCGCTGGATGATATGGACATCAAGACCATTGACATGGTGGTCATCAACCTCTACCCATTCAAGGAGACCGTCCTGAAGGAGGGGAGCACCTTCGAGGACATCATCGAGAACATCGATATAGGAGGGCCGACAATGATCCGGTCCGCCGCCAAGAACTATCAATCAGTGGCCGTTGTCACCAATCCCTCAAGATACGAAGCAATCATTGATGAGATGAGGAAATCTGGAGGGAATCTCAGCAATGAGACCCATCAGGCTTTACTCCTGGAGGCGTTCCAGACAACCGCCTTCTACGACGCGATGATAACCACGTATCTCCAGCGGAACTTCTCGGATCAGATATTCCCATCCACCATTGCGCTGGGTTTCGAGAAGATGCAGGAACTCAGGTACGGAGAGAACCCCAACCAGCAGGCTGCGTTCTATGCCGATCCGTTCTGCTCCGGAACTTGCGTGTCCAGGGCGGAGAAGCTCCATGGCAAGGAACTGTCATACAACAACATACTCGATCTGGACGCAGCAATGGACATCGTCCGGGAGTTCGACCGGCCCACTGCGGTCGTCATGAAGCATACCAATCCATGCGGTGTCGCCAGTTCTGACAAGATCAGCGAGGCTTTCATCACCGCTTACGCGGTGGACCCCGTTGCGGCCTTTGGTTGCGTTATCAGCACCAACCGCGACATCGATGTTGCCACGGCGAAGGAGATATCCAAGTACTTCGTGGAGGCGGTTGTCGCCCCCAATTACGAGGACGAGGCCCTTGAGATACTCACCAAGAAGAAGAATATACGCTTACTTCGGACAATGGCCCCAATCGCCAAGGAAGGTTCTGCGGGAATCGCCATGAAGGGTGTGAAGGGAGGGCTGCTCATGCAGACCAAGTCCTATGTGGATCTCACCCCTGAGAATCTTAAGGTCATGACCGAGAGGAAGCCGACCGAAGAAGAGGTAAAGGCCATGCTGTTCGCCTGGAAGGTCGTCAAGCATGTTTGGTCCAACGCCATCGTATTCTGCAAGGATGAGAGGGCAGTAGGTATCGGTGCGGGTCAGATGAGCCGTGTGGACTCATCCATAATCGCGGGGATCAAGGCCAAGGGGGAGGCGAAAGGCAGCGTCATGGCTTCCGACGCCTTTTTCCCCTTCCGCGACGGGGTGGATGAGGCTGCCAAAGCAGGTGTCACAGCGATCATACAGCCCGGCGGGTCCATAAGGGACGAGGAGGTCATAGAGGCCGCCAACGAGCACGGCATGGCCATGGTCTTCACCGGTTCGAGGGTGTTCAGGCACTAGTGCGAAATGCGGATTCTGAACCCGTCGAGAAGTGTTCGCAGTCAGAAACCCTTTTCTTGATAATTTCTAATAAGATATCTCACGAATCACGCTGATTGGTAGTTGAAGGTGAATTCAGATGTTCATTGAATCGAGCAGGGTTCCAAGATGCATGAGCACTCAGCACCCGGACAACGTTGCGCCTCCGTTCTTCGCCGAAAGCCAGGAGATGGGCGGGGAGGACGAGATCCAGGAGGCCTACTACGCATTCTCCCATCTGGGATGTGACGAGCAGATGTGGGATTGTGAGGGAAAGGAGGTGGACAACTTCGTGGTCAAGAAGCTGCTCACGAAGTACGGACACTTCTTCGCCGAGCGCAGGATGGGAAAGGACGTCTTCATCACCTTGAGAGTACCAAATCCGGAGGTTGAGAAGGGTGAGGCAAAGATTCTACTTGAGACCCTGGAAAGCATTCCGCGATCTTTCGACACAGCCAGGCCGTTCTACGGTGATGATGCTCCTCCAATATTCGAGGTCATACTGCCAATGGCTTCCTCTGCTCCGAGCATCGACAGGGTGTACAAGTACTATCGTGACTTCGTGGTTGGAAAGCAGTCACAATCATTCGAGCCCAGTGGGATGACCATTGCAGAGTGGATAGGTAAGTTTGGACCCGAAGAGATCAATGTCATACCACTCTTCGAGGACATGAAGAATATGCTTAATGCTCATGAGATCACCCGCAAGTACCTTGAGGACAAGGATGTGGATTATCAGCGTGTCTTCCTGGCAAGATCCGATCCCGCCCTGAATTACGGCCTGATCAGCGCTGTTCTTCTGAACTGGATATCACTGAAGCGCCTGGAGATGATGTCCCGGGAGACGGGGATAGAGATACTACCGATCATCGGTATTGGATCGGCGCCTTTCAGGGGCAACTTCCGCCCCTCGACTGTCGACCGCCTCATGGAGGAGTACGCTTACGTCCACACCTTCACTGTGCAGTCCGCCTTCAAGTACGACAACCCTCATGATGAAGTGAGGGGTTCGGTGGACAAGATACTGGAACACCGGACAAGACCAATGCCAGATATCGATGAGGAGAGAAGCCTGGACATCATAAACAGGTACTCGGCTGAGTACAAGAGGCAGATCGTGCAACTGGCACCCACGATCAACGAGGTATCCAAGTTCATCCCCAGCCGGAGGAAGAGAAAGCTCCACATAGGACTATTCGGTTACTCTCGCAGCGTCGGTGGGATATCCCTTCCCAGGGCCATCCGCTTTACCGCCTCTCTCTATTCGATAGGCATTCCACCCGAGATACTCGGTCTCAACGCTTTGAACGAACATGATATCGATTTCATTCACGACACCTGGATACATTTCGAGAAGGATTTGGGGGATGCGTTACGCTACGCCAATCCGAATTCACTCTACATGCTCCCGGACGATCTCCAGGCCAGGGTGAGGGAGCTTCTAGACAGATTCCCAATGGACCAGGAGCACGCCAGGATCACCAGCGAGGTTCTCGATTCTCTCAACGCAAGAAATCCATCGGGTATCGGTGAGGGCGTGCTGGACGCGGCCCGCATCCGGAGATTCTTGGGCTGAGAGCAATAGCCTAACGAGCTAGCGTCTCCAGGATCTTCCTGGATACCCTAAGGGAGATTGCCGCCGTGGTGAGCATTGTCGGAAATCCCTGAGATGATAGCACAAGGGATAGATCGGATATCCACAGACCGTCGGGCAGGACCTCCGGCCTCATCGCACCGACATCATTCATTCTCAGGGGCACAGTCCCTCCCAGATGTCCAGCATTCAGAAGGCCTTCCACGAAGGGGCCAGAGACCCCAGCATTTTCCATGATCTCCTGTACATCCTTAATGATCTCAATGAGCCGGACCTCTGAACCCGTATTATTGGCACCATTGTATCCTACCAGGAGCACCTTCACGCATCTGTCCCCCACAGTGTTGGTTCTTTTGCGATCTCAAATTCAGGTCCTTCGGACCCACATAATATCCTGGCTTCGAGATAGACGACCCATTGATATCATTTTTTCCACTATCATATGCTCCAAGGATAATTGAATTGAGTTAATAAGAAGAATGGAGGGAGTATGGGTCATCCGACACTAGCAAAACGAAACCGACCTGTTCCATACCTTCCTCATTCAAAAGACACGATTGCTCTTTTCACATCAGCCCCTTCAAATGCAGCTTGTCGGAAGGCAACATTCAATATTCAGGACTCCATGTTTTAACCGGATGTTATACTCCGTTACTTTCTTCCCCAAGAACTCCACGGTCGAGGTAGAGGGGGGGACCACCTTGCTAGATTCGGCCGCAAAGGCCGGGATCTCATTAAACGCCGTCTGCGGAGGCGAAGGAAAGTGTGGCAAATGCCGGGTCATCGTTGAAGGAGCGGTGGATTCCCCCGACACCGCCTTGATCAATCCTTTGGATTGGGAGAACGGCTACCGCCTCGCCTGCCAGTGCAAGGTGAGGAGTGATCTGATAGTCTTCGTGCCCCACGAAGCCCAGGTTGGGGAGCACAAGATTCTTACAACATTCCATGTGGCCGAGCTTTCAGACCTCTCACCTCTAGTGAGCTGGAGGTACCTAGATCTGCCTCTTCCAACTCTCGATGACAACCTTGGAGATCTGGAGAGAATCGAGCGATCTTTAGGGCTGACCCATGGAGAACTAGATGCCCCGCTGGAGGTACTGAGAAAACTGCCAGACGTGATAAGGTCCTCAAATTGGAATGTCTCCGTTGTCCTGGAAGGGAAGCACAATCTCATAGACATAAGACCTGGTGAGTGCCTGAGAGAACTTGGTCTCGCGGTGGACATAGGAACCACCACAGTCGTGGCAGCGCTGATCGATATGCGCACTGGCGAGGTTCTATCTCAGGCGTCTGATTACAACAAGCAGATCGTCTGCGGAGAGGACGTGCTTTCGCGAATCGCTTTCTGCGAGGATCGCAGTGTGGAAAGACCCCAGCGCCTTGTGCTGGACACAGTAAACACACTCATAAGCAAGATCCAGGTTGACATCAAAGCTCGAGAAGAATTCAACCTGACCGGGGACGATATTTCCTCAATTTCCGTGGCGGGGAATACCACAATGATCCATCTACTCCTCGGTTTGGACCCCCGGGGAATCCGCTACGATCCCTACGTACCTTTGACCAACCTTCCACCGATCATGCGAGCTGGCGATGTTGGAATCGAGATACTCCCTCAAGCCCCAGTCTACTTCGTACCCGGAAGGGCTAGTTATGTAGGAGGGGACATAATAGCTGACGTTCTGGCATCTGAACTTCATGCTTCACAGGAGACCTCTCTGCTCATAGACGTGGGCACGAATGGGGAGATCGTTCTTGGGAACAGAGACTGGATGGTCGCCTGTTCCTGTAGCGCAGGGCCTGCCTTCGAGGGCGGAGAAGTAGCTCATGGGATGAGGGCTATGATGGGAGCCATCGATTCCATTCAGCTCAAAGAAGGTGAGATAGAGTACACCACTATTGGAGGTGGAAAGCCTATCGGCATCTGCGGGTCGGGGCTTATCGACCTGATCGCTGAGATGTTCAAGAACGGAGTGGTTGACAAGAAGGGACGCATACAGGACCTGACCAACCCTCGAGTTCGAATGGGGGATGAAGGATCTGAGTTCGTGGTGGCTTGGGCGGAAGAGACCGCGGTTGACAGCGGGCGCCTGGATTTCCCAGATGGAAGAAGAGGAGACATCATAATCACCGACAACGACATTCAGAACATCATCCTAACCAAGGCCGCGGTCTATGCAGCAGCCAGCGTTCTCCTGAAGAGCGTTGATCTTGCCTTCGAGGATCTTAGCCAGGTCTTCGTTGCCGGTGGGTTTGGCAATTACTTGGACATCGGCAAGGCAACTGTGATAGGATTGCTCCCCGATCTCCCAGAAAACAAGTTCGTGTTCCTGGGCAATGGAGCCCTCGCTGGGGCTAGACTTACCCTTCTTTCCGAGACGAAGAGGAAGGAGGCCAGCATGGTACATGAGAGGATGACCTACTTCGAGCTGAGCACGACGCAGGCTTTCTTCGATGAGTTCTCATCCTCGCTGTTCCTTCCCCATACTGACATCGGCAAGTTTCCGACGGTCAGAAAGCTGCTGGAAAGATCTGGCTGAGGTCCAACTCCACCGGCTGGAAACTGACGGTTTTTCCGCAGATGCAGCGCTCCCTCCGGTAGTTATATACCATCTCCGGGAGGGCCTCTCCACAACTGCAGGTAAACGGTCCGGTTTCACCGTATGAGAATTCCTTGCAGAAAGGACATCTCGGCATACAAACCTGACATTCTGTACTGCATCGATTATATAATTATCGTACGACTATCGACGAGTTTACACGGCAATTGACGATAGTAAACCATTGTTCTTATCAATTGGGTCAAAAAGAGAAGAGGAGAACTCTCGTCAAATCGTTGAATTCAGTGTCTGACCGAATCCACCCAATCCTTGAGATCGATCAAGTCCAAGGGATCGGCTGGGTAAGGGTACGTTGCCCGGAACGGGCAACGCTCCCTTGTATATTGGTCTATGTTGTCAGGAAGTTCTTCTCCACACGGACATCTGCCGGACCAGTCTTCTTTGAAGACGAAGGTTCCGCAGAACGGGCACCTAGGCATTTACCTTCTCTTCTACCCTCTTCTAGGGTGATTCTTTCTTCGTGTTATGGAGAATTAATACTTTTCCATCAGTCATCGTTAAGGTACGATGTATCGTCCTTAAAAGTTCCAAAAAGGTTTAAAGGACAAGATTCGGATGTTGCAGCTCGTGACCTGGAACTTTACTCCTACTTGTATAGGCTCCTTGCCGCATTCCGACCCAGCCAAGGCAGTAGACCTGATCCTCAGGGAGATCAGATCAGTTCCTTTCTGGCCCCAGTTGCCGGCAAGGGGATTCCGGGAGAACATGTACGCCCAGTACGCCTATCCGTTGCCAGGGGTTAGGGTGGACTCTGAGCAGAAGAAGGTCGTTGTGGATCTCAGAGACTATGATCCAGAATCATTCTACATGAACGCTATAACGGAGAACGTCGAAGCATTCGCCTACAACAGGGATTACTTCGCTGGATTCTTTGAACTTTTATCAAGGGACCTCCCAGAGGGCACAATGGCATTGAAAGGCCAGGTGACTGGACCCGTGAGCACTGGGCTCCAGATATTCGATCAGGATGGTCGCCCAGCACTTTATGACGAGGCATACTGCGAGATTATCAGAAAAGGCTTGAACATGATGGCCAGGTGGCAGGAGGAAAAGCTTCGAGAGAAGTGCGAAAGGACCATCATCTTCATAGATGAGCCCTCCCTCTCACTCATGGGCACCCCCTTCGCAAGCATCAAGCCGGAAGATGCCATCAAATGGATAGACGAGGTCGCCGAAGGTTTGAACGGAACGGTGGCCACCCACTGCTGCGGCAACACCGACTGGCCAACGATCATGTCTACGGGAGTTGACATTCTCTCTCTTGACGCTTACGAGTACGGGTATACAATATCCCTTTACCCCAAGGAGGTGGATTCTTTTCTCAGCAGGGGGGGCACATTGGCATGGGGTTTGATCCCTAACTTAGAAGAATCTTTCTTGGAGGAAACGGTCGATTCACTTACAGAAATGGGAGTCCGGTGCATACAATCACTAGTGAACAAAGGGATTGACGAGGATCTTCTCGCCACCCGCTCGATTATCACACCGCAGTGCGGGTTGGGCGGGGTGGACGAGCATTTAGCCGAGGAAGTCCTTCACACTCTGGTCAAGGTTTCAAAGCGTCTCAGGGAACACTACAAGCTGGAGGGACAGTGATGTCTTACGTGATCGCTATCGCGGGAAAGGGCGGCGTTGGGAAGTCCACCATATCTTCTCTGTTGGTGAGGGCACTCCATGAGCGTTCGGGAGAGGTAATTCTCGCGGTGGACGCGGATCCCAATTTCAACCTAGGACAGAAGCTGGGGGTAGATGTCGGGACCACAATCGGTGACCTTCGCGAGAAGATGTTGAAAAACGCCGATGAGATCCCGACAAGCATGAGCAAGCAGGAGTACGTGCGGTATCATATTGGATTGGCCCTGTGGGAAGGAGATAGCTTCGACCTTCTTACCATGGGCCGTTCTGAGGGTCCTGGCTGCTACTGCTACATCAACAACATCCTTCGGACATTCATGGATGAGCTGATGGAGGACTACAGTCTGGTGGTCATCGACAACGAGGCCGGAATGGAACATCTCTCACGTAGGACTACCAGGAGAATGGATGCGCTGGTGCTGGTCTCTGACGCGACAAAGATCGGCATCGAAACGGCGACCAGGCTCAAGGACCTCGCATCCAACATGGACATCGAGATAGGGAGGAAGATACTCATCATCAACCGGGTTCCGAAGGAGATCCCCTCCGCGTTGAAGGAGGCCATCGGATCCGCTGGCTTCAATGATGTGATCTACATCCCCATCGATAAGCAGGTTGAGGAACTCACCATAGTAGGTGAGCCCCTCATCTCACTCGATGGCACCAGCAAGGCTCTGCGTTCCGTGAGGGAGCTCGCTCTCCTCCTTCGCTGATTCGGATCACAGCGATTTTAACAGCTTGGGAATTCCGCTCGACTCCCTCGGACCGACGATCACCTTGAGCTCAGTTAGCTCCTCAAGTTTCCCGCTCATTCTGGTGACCATGCCAGGTATGATGATCTTACCGTTCTTGGATTTCTGATATGCGTCAGATTCGCTCAATGCCTTTGCAACGCTCTCAGGAGTGAGCTTGCCTGCCGCAAAGGCTGTCATCACCGAGAGTCCTTCGGTATCCACCACCTGCAGCCACACGGGGACCTTGCTCTTCTCGATGTCGCCCACCACAGTGAAGTAGGTGAGTGAGAAGTTCGTGGTGAACATCAGCGGGGCGTCCTCGCCTGGATTGTTAATGGGGTAGATATCTGGCTTCACCTGTATGGGTACCTGTGGATCGGTGAATATGTTCTGCCTCAGCACGTACAGCGGCAGAGCATGCTCCGGAGTAAGCTCGTCGAAGACCACGATGCCCCCGTATTTCATGGTGGCGATCAATCCCATGGCCAGTGCCTTTTCGATTCCCGATGTGTCGACGATCGTGGGGTAACCCAATCCTCTGAACGTCTTCTTCACCGAGTGCTTCCTGATGATGGTGTTCTTCTCCAGCAGATCCTTCAGCGACCTGGGGGAGAAGTCCAGTACCATGTCCTCCACACCGCAGCTCTTGACCTTCTCTACAAGTTCTGCAAGGCCATCCAGGCCGTTCTCGCTCTTCACCACAAGAGGGCATGAGAGCTCCTTGGCCACCGCCGCCATCTCCTCTGCGTTCTCAGCGGTTGCGCAATGGAGCAGTGTCTTCCTGTCAGCCACCTTCGAGCCTGCATCCCTCATGGTCCCAGAATCGCTGGATAACAGGATTAGCGGCTTCTCTGTTGCAGAGGAGGCGATCTCCACTGCCGAAGCGAATTTGGCGGCATCTCCGGAATCATTCCTGATTGCCACCATGTCCATGATCATCATCTGGCCAACCCTCTCGAACTGCAGGGCGTTGGCCTTCTCGACCTTGGCCTTGATCTCATCCGCTGAAAGCGAGTCTGAAACAGAGAGAGCGTATGCGACCGGGTGGAAGAACTTCTTCTCGTGCCTGTACAGCTCGGTCTCGTCCCCGATCTCTACCGCACCATCCCCCGTTCCGATCTTGATCAATCTGATAGGTGGTGCCGCCGATGCCTCCAGGGACGCCTTGGCATTATCTGAGACATATGGGCATTCGTCCAGCTTAATCTTCTGGTTGGCGAGTTGCATGGCGAACGCTAGGCATGTTGGGAATCCGCAATCGCCGCAGTTGGTCTTTGGCAGCAGCTTAAAGATCTCAATGGCGGTCGGCAACTCAGTCACCTCCCATGAGATCTTCGACCAGCTCGTTGATAACCCTCATCGCCCTTGGATTCCGCACGATTAGAATATCTGCCCCTGATATCAGTGCTGCCAATGCGGTGGTGACCTCCCACCAAAGCACTCTCTCATTGACATCCCCATATGCCGGGTTATCATCCGTAGCCTCCCTTGCTTCCCAAGCAACTGAAGCGTTGCATATCATGGGGATTTGAAGCATATTATCGCCCATGAGGCCTGCCAATCGGATCCTCTCGTTAACGGAGTAGGAATACTCCAGGCCCATTCCCAGTGCGGCCATCAATGGATCGGCCACTATATCATCCAGCTTCACGCCGAAATCGGTGAGGAGAATATTGATCTGCTTTGCCAGGTTGATATCCAGATTCGAGAAGCCAATGATGGAGTGCCCATTGGCCATGCCCGCCGCGGATATGGATTTGTAAGCATCTTCCTCCGCGTGCCCCAACAGCAGTCTCTCTCCGGCACCGATGTTGCTCACCAATTCCATGGTCTTGGCGTCCTTCTCCTCATGGCCGCATCCATAGATTATGAGAGGAACTGGTACCGATTCGAGTATCCTCTTTACGAGTTGGGCAGCCTCCTCTGACGAAGTATCTTCTTCCTCGGGGTTCGTGGAGATAAGTCGAAGACAGATGAGTTCCGCGCCGTATTCCTCCACCCATCTCTTTGCCCACTCCACTGGATCTTTAGCAGCATCTCCGAACTCCTGTACCGCCAGCTCTGGGAATTCTCTGAGAGAGTCGACGACCTCCCCCGCTAGAGCCGGGCGGTTCGGATATTCGTTTTCGTAAGACAGGAAGGGCATCCCAGTCTGCCCCCCCACTGTTACGTTCTTTTCCCTGGTTCCTCTGTCCTCGGCGGTGGCGCCAAGCCCGACCTCGCCGATTTTACCTGACCATTTCTCTTTGGGTATGGGCACTACCATTAGCGATCCTCCTTAGGATTCTCAGGAGATGAGGGGCGGCATCTGGAGAGCTGGGTGATCTACCTTCATCATCCATTCCATGAGCCCCTCTGCATCCGTACAGATCGTCTCATCCGCGATCTTGTCCACGAAGTCTGGGACTCCCAGCTCCTCCGCCCTTGCCTTGAGTTCGTCCAAGAGAGACTCCTTGAGCTCCTTGGGCATCCAGGCCATCCTGAGGAAGCCTCCATCCGCAGGTATGAACTTCTTGCTCGTAATATATTTCCTTCCAACCCCTATGAATCCCGGGGTCTGCTTGCCTCCACCAACAGAGCCTGCGAGGGTGGAGAACTTCATCCCGATAGGAGTCATCCCAGGGAACTCCCTGTTGACAATTATAACTCCCTGCATGTCGGCCGTCATGCCTACTATGCACTCGAAGCAACCACATGAGGTCATGGGTTCTTCCATCATGGTGTAGGCGTTGAACACCGAAAGCTTGTGGTGGGAGTACTCGAACACTGCCTCGTTGACTCCCTTCCATTGCCCCCTTCCCGCATCGATGACCGCTCCCTTGATTATGGGCTGATTGGGACCCGTAGGGGTAATCTCATTGCTGGCTTTGGCATCCATCCAATTTATGGCTCCGCATAGGCCCAGCCTCTCAGGGGTCACCACACAAACGTGGTCAGGAGCGAAGCTCTGACAGAGCGTGCAGGTGTAGAAGATGTCCACTGACTCGTCGACAAGACCCGCTATCCTGGCATCTCTTGTCTCGTAGTTCTTCAAGGCCTCTGGGAGTCTCTTTCTGAGCTCTTCCTCGTCGGTGATTATGGTCACCTGAACCCTGGAGACGATGTTGCCGAAATCCTCTTTGATCTTGGTGATCAGGATGTCACCAAAGTGCTTGAACCTCAATCCCGCCGCCACCGAACTCTTGCTCAACCTCATCCAGAGTATATTGCGCTGACCAGTGTGCCAGCAACCCTCTCCGAAGTTGATGAACTGATGGATCCTTCTCTCGAGTACCGACTCGAAGTCCTCCTGCATCTTCTTCCCGTAGACTTCCACGAAGATGCCAAGCGGAGTGGTCGATCCCTCCTCCATCTCATCGACATCCTTCCCTATCATGGTGATTCGTCCGTCCTTCACATCATCCTCTGGGCGGAGTTTGAGAAGCTCGAAGGCCAAGGTCTTGGCGGCTCCTCCGGCTTCCACGTATGTCTGGGGACGGCGAACGGTCTCACCCTCGAAGGCAGGCCCATATGCCACGGGAATGTCCACCGGGGCCAGCTTGACCTTGATGTCTCTGATCTCTATTGCTTTCTGGATGAGCTTCCCATAATCCTTCTCCACCACGAACTTGTCGGGTATCTCCTCCAGGTCCTGGTCGGTGATGGTGGGAGAACCGTTGAACAGCACTGCGAACTCAGCCGCGGCCTTGATGTGGTCTATGGGCCCCATCTGGAGCACGAAGACCTTGGGTCTCTTTGACAGGTATTTATATAGTCGCTCTCGGTCGCCTCTTTGCACACCGCCGAATGACAATGCCGCCCGAATGGCAAAGTTCAGTCCGTGTATGGCTTGAGTGAACTCTCCGACGGGGTAAAGCATGATGTCCAAACCCATCTGGATATTCTCGTCCCTCAGCTGCCTGATGGTGTCGAAGGTCGCGATTATCAGCATTCCCTTGTTCTGGCACTCCCTCACCACCTTCACCAGCTCCTTCGGGTCCTCGGCAGTACCTACCAGCACCGCGGCTCCGGGGATCGTATCATCCACAAAGGCAATTCCCAGTTCCCTGAGAACGCGGTCGGGTACGAAGCCACAATATGGCGTTCCCTCGTAGGGATCGGCAGCCTCGATATACTTGAGCGCCTCGACGATCTCGGCGGAGATCATGGTGACCTCGCCGGCGATGAGCGCATTCTCGAATGTCGGCTCGCTCTTTATTTTGCTTCGAACGTCTCCAAGAGCTCCGGGTAGGTCCCCTAGGGTGCCAACATTCCTTCCATCCCATGCATATATCGAAGGAAGTTCGTACCCAGTGGCCGGGTACTCGATGACCTGATCGTAACCGTACTTCTCGATGGCTGTACCCAGGAGCTGATCTGCATATCCCGCAGCAATGATGGCACCCTCGATGGCCATCTCATACAGCCTTTCCTGAGATATCTTGGGCCTCGTCTCCCTCACGTAATGATTCTCCAAGCCCAGTACCCATCTTCGGTACTCGAGGACGTTGAGCAACTTCTCCGCTGCTTTCTTGGGGTTCCTCTCGAAGATGAAATATCCTCCGTAGACATCCCTTGCGGTGTTCTCAAGAACCTCGGTGACCAGCGACGAGCCATAGATGTAATTGATGGTCCCGACATGCACAGGCAATCCCATAGCCACGGCCCATGTACCGATGGCCACAGCCTTCTCGTGGTTCGCCTCAGGGGCGGATGCTGAGAAGGGGATCTCGTGGACGTCCACTCCGAGCCTCTCTGCCAGTTGGGTTGCGAAATTGGCTGCTCTACTGTTGTCAACGCAGGATCCCATGTGCCAGATTGGGGGAAGGTCCACTCCATTGGCCTCGCTAAGCTCCTTGATGAAAGATCTCAGTCCCTCACCAGCGTACCTTTCTGTGGCATCAGAGGACATCAGTCCACGCTTGGCGAATGCCGAGGCTGAACAGCCAGTGGCGATCAGCAGCACATCGTTCTTGAGAAGCTCCTCAGCAATGGTGATGTGGTTGAAATCATGCTGTACCGTCTGGTTGTTACATCCTGCCATCAGGCATATGCCCCTGATCGTACCATCCTTGATCTTGCCCACGATGTGCATCAGTGGGTCGTCCTCATCGAACTTCTCGCACAGCTCCTCAATCTGCTCGAGGCTGAATCCGGCAATGACCTCATTCTTGGATTCCGGTATGCAAACCTGCTTGTGATCCCTTTCTTTGAAGGCCTTGATCGCCTGTCTGATGATGGCTTTGGCGCTTACCTCCGCGTCCTCCTCTCGGAACTGGACGTGCGTGTCGTAAGGGAGGCGAACGTTGGACATGGTGGTCACCACTCTGGTGGGCATGCACGAGCAGATCTCCGATAGTGATGGCATGATGCATTGATAGTCAGCCACAATGAGATCGACTACTCCAGTGGCAAGCACCAGCTCCTGTGATGCGAAGTTGGAGGCTATGGGAACTCCCTTTCTCATAAGGGTCTCGTTACCAGTGCAACAGATTCCCACAATGTTGATTCCCTCGGCTCCAGCTTTGATGGCCTCATTCTCCATTTCCCTAGCAACGTCCACGATGACATCGCTGAGAACGGGGTTGTGTCCGTGAATGGCTATGTTGATCTTCTTGGCGTCGAGGCAACCAAGGTTAGCTTGGGTTCTCACCAGTCTCGGGGTTCCGAATAGAATGTCCGAAAGGTCAGTAGAGATTTGCTCGCCGGTCAGGTCGGCTATTGCGCACCTTATGCCTCCGAAGAGCACTGGAACGGGATCGGCATCGCAGCCCATGCTCGTTCGGTGCATGACATCGCTTATCGCCTGCTCTATGTTGTTGGGCATGACACCCAACCTCTTCCAGAGGTTGATCCGGTTCTCGTTAATCGTCGTTGTAGTGTACTTCGTGTACTCATGTTTGTACCTGCCGAAGTCTTCCAGAGCTAGATCTACAACTTTCCAGGCGAGATCATTCGTCCCCACTCCCTCTGTTTCGATCCCCAACCTTTTGGCGACCTGGATCAGTTTCTCCTCGTCCTTTACCTTATAGGCAGGTGCCTTTCCCTCGAGCATCTTGACCATGGTCTCTGCGATATGCTTACCGTGGCCAGAGTGGGCAGCTGCACCCCCCGCTATCATCCTTATGACATTCCTGGCAACAATTGTGTAGTCCCTTGCCCCGCAGATGCCCTTATCTGGCTTACCTCCGAAAGGATCGATCCTGCAAGGGCCCTGAAGGCAGTTGCGACAGCAAATACCCAGCTCCCCGAAACCACACTGTGGAAGCATCTCCTCAAACCTGTCCCAAGCCGTCTCTATGGATTTCTCTTGGGCTATGGCCAATCCAGATTGGGTAGCTTTGTCACAGCTTTTCTCCTCGCAGGTTTTACCCACCAAACCCTTAGTTCGCACCTTTTCCTTAGCCTCCACGGAGTTCACCTCATACACACCGGACATACACTTAACGATTGGAATCATGAATGAATGGTTCTAAGATACCATTCAGAACTGCGAACCTCCATGAAGACCTGCTATCATTTGGATCATTTCGAAAACGCATATTTCCTCGTAAGGATGCCTTCTCGACAGGGGCAGGGGTCTCATCATTCAAGGGGATTCACCTGAAATATATTTACGTGTGTTAATACTTAACACGTTTAGGACAATCGAGCGAGTGATACTTAAACTCTCTCGTTCTTTGTCGAAGCTTGGTAGATTCCTAAAGTGATATTCTAATTCTTTCGTGGGTCCTAACAATATGAAAATTTGATAGAAACTTCGTATAAATCCCATCACAAGTCACTTATTATGATGAATACTGGCCTATCAATAATAGCTTCTTTTACTTGCCAGGTATGGATTATCCATTTTCATGTACATGAATTGATAAAACAAAAATCGTCATTTGACGATAAAGCTTCATTAACGGGGCGAAGTATCGTATGAAAAATCTACTTTAGAAATCGATCTTAGTGAAGGAGGAGAGCTCGTAATTGCCCCTCAGAGCGGAAATATAGGTCTCGAGGGAAGACTTCAGATCCTCCACTTCCATCGGGCATTTGCTGATATCAGAGACTACCACGAGTGTCATTCGTTCGTAATAGACCAGAACCTTGGTGTACACTGAGACCAGATTAATATTTTGTCTGGCCAACTCCTCAGTGATTTCATTGATGGCCCCTGGTCTGTCCGGTATGACGAAACCAATCTCGACAAGCTCCGTCTCTGGCTTGAGGAAGGTTATTGAAAGAACCCATGAATCCGTATCGCCCACCATCATGAGGGGTTGATCCTCACGGAGGTCATCGAACATCTCTAGGTGATCTTGAGGTATCTCGAACCATCCGTCCTTAATTCTTGAAGGGGTCTTGGTCGGTTTTCGGACGACCTTTGTCCTGACCGAGGAGCTTGCCGGTGCGACTCCCTTTGTATATCTGTCCGAAATACGGGAAGGTTCTATCTCCAGGGCGTCTACCTTCTCGAGTTGCGGTACACCTTCCATCTTCAATTTTTCGAACTCGGCCTCGAGATCCTCCTCGTCGCCATAATATGAGAGATCGATCAGCATCCTCCATACCATACAGACATTGGAAATCATGCTCAACGATACCGAGTTCAGGATGTCGATGTTCCTCTCTCCGAGGAATTTGGATATGGAGGCGCACGCTCCTGGGGCATCGAGCATATAGAAAGTGGCCTGGCAGATCCTTCGATAGTTCTCGGGTCCGAAAGTCGAAAGCACAATCTCATAGCTCTTGGATCCGTTGTAAGAGTACCTGAAAACCGTACTGAACACTTGACTGCCATCGACCAGACCCAGGGGGCTCCCTAGTTCATCGCTGATCTTGACCTTGTTACCGTGAAGTCTACCGAAGTCCCAGAGCCTCATGATTCGACCATTTCGCCCAATGTTGTTCTCATCGATAAAGGTTGTGTGTTTTAATTACACGTTCATTGGATTCTCCTTAGTTATTTTTTAGGCAGAAAATGCTTATAAACGAGTTGTTCCATCGCGACACACCCGGAGGAGATGTCAAAGATGCCCCCCATAGTTCAGGTGAAGAATCTCGTCAAGATCTTCAACGGTTCGGTAAGAGCGGTTGATGGCGTCTCTTTCGACGTCAATGAGGGCGAGATATTCGGTTTCCTGGGACCAAACGGGGCAGGAAAGACAACGACAATCTC
>DATKXF010000014.1:0-14238 GCA_035529155.1 Methanomassiliicoccales archaeon
ACAGGACCCAATCTCAATGAATTCCGTTATTCTTGGGTGCGCTTTTACTATCTGATCTGTATATGTAACGAACTTACCGGATTCCATTAAGTTCATTCGAATGTAAAATGGAGAAAAGTCAGCACCATTGAACGGGTCTACCTCATACCCTGAAAAATGGCTAAAGCTTTTCAACAGCGATCGCCTTGGAGATTCCGTGTTCCATATAGGCCCCGCTGGATACCCTGAAGGGTCGAAGAGCCCGCTGGACGCCCTGCAAAGAGTGAAGGAAAGAGGGCTGAACGCGATCGAGCTCCAGTTTGTTCGCCAGGCAAGGATGGGAGAGGCCAAGGCCAAGAGCGTGATGGAGAAGGCTCGAGAACTCGATTTGCTCATAAGCGCCCATGCCCCGTACTACATCAACTTCAACTCCAGGAAGAAGGAGACGGCGGATAAGAGCATAGAGTGGGTTATCAAGACGGCGGAGATTGCAGGCAACGCTGGCGCCTGGATCATCGTGGTCCATGCGGCCCTTTATCATGGCATGAGTCCGAATGCGGTAACGGATGTGGTCATGAGATCCTTGGAGAGATGCCTGGACCTGATGAGAGATAGATCCTCGACGCCGCCCCTGATCGGCCTGGAGACAATGGGAAAGAAGGCGGCTTGGGGGCGTATCGATGAGATAGGCGAGATCGTGGGATCGCTCGATGGCGTGGTTCCCGTTGTGGACTTCGCTCACCTTCACGCGTTGGGAGGGGGCAGCCTTGATTCGGTCGAGGCTGTCAGATCGTGTCTGGATGATGTTCTTTCTTACTATGGTGGACACCTGCACTGTCATTACAGTTCGGTCGAATTCGGCGAGCGGGGGGAGAAGAGGCACCTTCCGATCGGGGAAGCACAGCCATCCTTCGAGACTATCGCCAAAGCCCTCGGCGATTGGAATTCCGACGTTACCATAATCAGCGAGACACCCTCTCCGTTGGAAGGGGCCTCGATCATGAAGAAAATACTGAATTCCCAGAGTGAAAATCGCATTCAATAAGTATGACGACAAGTATTTATTTACAAACCAAATAGAGTCTCTGGCACCGGGGTGTTGCTATTGGTTCGTGAGGGATTCCCAGATAAGAACAAGGAACCTGATGTTTTTGAGTTCGATTGTCCGGAATGCGGAACCCACATCGTAGGGACCGTTCCAAAGTGTCCCAGCTGCGGTGTGGAGTTCATCATAGAGGAAGTCGAGGAGTTAAGGTGCCCCGAATGCGGAGAGCCTCTACTTGCTGAGGCAACCGCCTGCTCCAAATGCGGTGCGGAATTCGAGATCTTCATCCCAGAGGGAAGCAAGGCCGAACTTGGGGAGGAGACATCGGAGGGTGAGATGCAGCCCATCGACGGCGACGATGTCGAAGCGATCAAGGAGGCAGAGAAGTTCTCGGAAGAGAGATCGCTGAAGGAAGAATTCCCTCGACTGGTGGCTGAGGTTAAACCCATGCTCGCTCTCGCCAGGGAATTCGATGTCGACACATCTCAGGCGAAACTGCTGATCGACAAGGCCGTCTCCGCCGGAAAGCAGAATGACCTTGAGATGGCTAATGAATATGTGAGGGAATGCAAGAAAAGCATCGAATCCTCAATCAGGGCCAAGGCCGAGGAGGACATCAAAGACCTCGACAAGCTCAAGGAGATCGCTCTTAAAATGAACGAAGATCCCTCACCAATAGAGGAGAGCAAGGAGCTGGCAAGACGGGAGCTGGATTCTGGAGATCTCAAGGGAGCACTCACTCACACCAAGGACGGCTTGCGGAGGGCAGAGGTCTTGACTGGCAAGTACGTCGAAGCCCAGAACCTCGTGAGAGAGCTCGAGCGGCTGATAGATAACTCCGACCGCTTCTACATAGACACCTCCGATGTAAGGAAGATGCTCGAGGAGGCTAGGGCTGCCGAGGAGAACGGCGATTACAGCATGATGGGGATCATGGCTAGGAAAGGCAGGGAACAGATGATGGCTTTGCTGCCCGGCGAGATCAATGAGGAGATGAAGAGAGCAAAGTCCGCGCTCCTGGATGCAAAGTCCGAGGGGAAGGAAGTCAGCACCATGGTCAAGCTGCTGAAAGAGGCGGCCTCGGCCCTGAATCGCGAGAAATACGACGAGGCTCTAGAGAAACTGGTGGAGTTCAGATCAGAACTGAGACACCTGTGACCGCGATCTTAGGCCTGGACATCCGCCTCCCTGATGACCTCCATCTCTCTTTCCAGAATTGATCGGTTCTGTGGATCAAGACTCTCCGGATTCACGCTCACAATGAAGATAGTGATATTTTCATGGACCTTGTCCACCACCGATCTGATGAATCTGACGACTCCCTCGAAGGAGGTATTGCTCATCAGGTATTGAACATCGTCCAGCAGGATGATCTTTCTCCCATCCTCCTCCATGAACTCATCTATGAGGAGCATTATCCTCTCCAGAGAAGGGGGGACGGTGTTCTCCTGTTCGGACTCGTGGTCTGTCAGCCACAGTATACGCGGCTCCCCACCTATGCATCGTTCCCTGAGATAGCGGGGGTGACTCCGGGTGATGGCCATAGTCTTGTATCCCTCGCTGAGCTTGGAGGCCGCAAGCGCATGCGATGCGATGGTCTTTCGTTCCTCGATCAGATAGCTGACGCCATCCGCCAAAGACGGTCTTTCCGTCTCCATCTCTACCGGCTTTTCGTAAGTAAGAACCTCGCGGGCCGTTTCCAGTCCGATAGCGCTGTTCATGAGAGAAGAGTAGGCCAATATTCTGTTGAGACCTCCTTCCATCTCCCTCACGTTCGATCGGCATACCTCGGCGATGAAAATGAGTACCTCGCGCGGCACCTCCAGCCCCTTCCCCTCGACCATCTTATCCAGTATGGCGATCCTCGTTTCCAGGTCAGGTGGTTGTAGGTCGGCGATCAGACCCGACTCAAATCTGGTGATCAGCCTCTCGCCGAGAGATGGTATATCCTTGGGGAGCCTATCGCAGGCTAGGACGATTTGACGTCTTCTTTCCACCAGATCGTTGAATAGATGGAATAGCTCCTCCTGGGTCTCCTCCCTTCCCGCTATGAATTGGAGGTCATCTATGAGAAGGAGGTCCACTTTCCTGTAATCCTCTCTGAAGGATTCCAGCTTCCTATTTCCTATCGCCTCAATGAGCTCAGATTCCAAGACCTCGGTTGATGTGTACACCACTCGTGCACTCGCATCAATCTCCATCGTCCGGTTACCTATGGCCTGAAGGAGATGGGTCTTACCAAGCCCGGATCTGCTGTAGATGAACAGGGGGTTGTAACTCTCACCGGGGTTCATGGCCACCGCCCTGGCGGCTGCCTCGGTGAAGCGGGTGTTGGAACCGACAACGAAGGATTCGAACTTAAGGCGGGGATTAAGCTTCCTCCCGATCACCGGTTCGTCCTGGGAACCAGCGAAACAAATGGGACAATCCCCCTCAGGGCTGAGATAGCTCCCGCATTCGGGGCAGCTGATGGTCCTATCTCCAGCTGAACGCATCTTATGGTACTGAAGGATCAGGTCGTACACCGCGTCCATCTTTTCGTCCACCAACTTGCGATCACGTCCCAGATGGATTTCCTTCTCGGCGTTATTCACGGAATCCTTTTCATCGATCCGCCTCTTGAATCGAGAAATTTCCGCTTCGATCTCCCCGATCCTCTCCGGATCGACCATCTTTCTTCTCAGGGACTCCACTTCCCTCTCATAACCTAACGTATCAAGGAGAAAGACGCGATCCTTCAACCCCTCCAGCCTGGTAAGATTGGTCTCGAAGTATGGAAGAGCGAGACGGGCTTCTTCCCGGTCCCTCCTCAATAGGCGGTCCAGGGACGAGAGGTCGTAGCCCTTTTCAGACCAGATCTTCAAGAAGGGAGTGACCATCGAGTCCTCGACGGCCTCTGATAACTTGGACGGAGGGCCCGGAAGAAAAGGCGGTGGAACAAGGTCTGTCACGCCTATCTCAGACCGAGGGAATAGTGCCATTATCTCGTCTTGCGGGACATTGGTGTGAAGTGTAATATTGCATTCAGGGTAGACCGAATCCTCCCAGAGGAATTCAACCGCCTTACGACCCATGTAGACCCGTCCCGCTCTGCCACCCTTGTCCCATTTGAAGACGTAAACAGACAGAAGGGGCTGGCCCAGTTCGAATCCGACTATGCCCTCTGATCTCTTTTCCTCAATGATTTGTTGCAGTCGCACATATCCACTGAAGCGGTACCTTCTAGTTCTGTTGAAAATTTCCTGAAGGGATTCCTTGCTTCCTCTGTGCTGGCTGACTATCTCGCCTTCCGGTAAACCCAAATCTGAGAGCACACTGACCCATTGAAATAACAAGCATCAGTTCTATAATCCTTTTCGCGTGATTTTCTAATTCTGACATTTTAATGGACGAGCTCAAGGAAAGATCCAAAGCTCTCGGGTTGAAAAAATGGCCCTTCGGTCTTAAGAAAAATATAAATGAGTAGTGTCAGTTCAGTCTCCCCAGGCCACTGTAGCTCAGCGGTAACCCCCCAAAGGGGTCGTTAAGGAGCGGCGGTTTCGTAAACCGCAGGTCGAGGGTTCGAACCCCTCCAGTGGCTCCATCTCTCTTTCTCGAATCCTTCAACCTGATTTTTTCAGGTAATCCTTCAGTATCCTGATGGCGCACACGTCACCGCACATGGAACACCCCTCATCCTCTGCGGTACTACCTCTAGCCCTGTAGGCTCTAGCCTTGTCTGGATCGAGCGCTTCCTTGTACATCCCTTCCCAATCAAGGGCCTTTCTCGCCTTGGACATAGCCAAATCCCTTTCCAGTCCCTTTCCCCTGGACAAATCGGCGACATGAGCCGCTATCTTGCTGGCTATAAGGCCTTCCTTGACATCTTCTGGCGTGGGAAGCGAAAGGTGTTCCGAGGGAGTGACATAGCACAGGAAGTCGGCTCCGTTGTAAGCGGCCAGCGCTCCCCCTATCGCCCCGACAATGTGGTCGTATCCGGGAGCGATGTCGGTTACCAGGGGACCAAGAACATAGAATGGGGCGCCGTCACAGATGGTCTTTTCCACCATGACGTTGGCAGCTATCTGGTTGATCGGAACGTGTCCTGGGCCTTCGACCATTACCTGAACGTCATTCTCCCTCGCCCTCCTCACAAGATCACCAAGTATGATTAGCTCCTGTATCTGCGGTCCATCGGTGGCATCCTGAATACAGCCTGGCCTGAGCCCATCGCCCAGGGATATGGTGAAATCATACTCCTGGGCCATCTCCAAAAGGTAATCGTAGTTCTCGTAAAGCGGGTTCTCCCGATCATTGTGGATTATCCAGGCGGTCAGGAAAGACCCTCCTCTGGAGACCACGTCGGTGACCCTCTTGGAGCGCTTCAGCCATTCAACACTCTCCTTGGTGATGCCGCAGTGGACGGTCATGAAATCCACACCGTCCTTGGCGTGCAGCTCAATCCCCTTGAATATGTCGTCCTCGTCCATGTCGATGACGGCGCTCCGCCGGGCGGCCTTCAGCCCCGTCTGGTAGATGGGGACCGTCCCCAAAGGCACATCCACCTCTTTGAGAATGGCCCTCCTTATGGCATCGATGTCGCCCCCAGTGCTGAGGTCCATCAAAGTATCTGTACCGTATTTCAGGGCCACCCTTGCCTTCTCGATCTCATCATCGAGTGAGGGCATGTCCCTTGAGGTGCCTAGGTTGACGTTGACCTTGACCGATAGCCCCTCTCCAATTCCTACGGGTCTTGGCGCATGGATGGGGTTCCCTGGTATAACAACGCGGCCGCTCGCCACCTGCCTTCTAAGGTACTCGGAGTCCAATCCCTCGGCCTCTGCGACCTTTCGAATTCGTTCGGTGACACCCTGGCGGGCCTCTTTCATCAAGGTCATCAATCTAGCCAAATTCATCCACCGTTATAAGCATTTGCGCCTGCCCCCTAGCCCCTTTTCGAATACGGCAGAGGGGCACAAGAAAGGACTTGAAAAGGGGCCTGTTTATTTAAATACCCAGACGTTCTCGAAGAATATTAATACTAGTATATCATTGGGTTGAACCAAGTATGGATGGGAGCAACAACTTAATTCGCTGTTGATAAGGTTAGAGGAAATTAGTTTCCAATCTTTGGTGATTAGAGGGCGTGTTCATGGAAAATTCGAGTTATGGAGCAGAGGATATTCAGGTGTTAGAAGGCCTGCAGGCCGTGCGCAAGCGTCCAGGAATGTACATTGGAAGCACGGATGCTAGGGGGCTCCACCACCTTGTGTACGAGGTAGTCGATAACAGTATAGACGAGGTCGTGGTCGGATTCTGTGACCAGATAAAGGTGGTGATAAACGCCGACGGTAGTGCCACCTGTTCGGACAACGGGCGTGGCATTCCCACAGGAACACTCGAGAAGTTTGGCAAATCCGCATTGGAGATTGTCATGACAACGCTCCACGCCGGTGGTAAGTTCGACAGGAAGAGTTACAAGGTATCGGGAGGTCTCCACGGTGTAGGCCTATCGGTGGTCACCGGCCTATCGGTATGGTTGGTGGCTGAGGTCAGTAGAGAGGGCAAGATCTTTAGACAGCGCTATGTCAGAGGCATTCCCGAAGGGCCGGTTGAGGTCGTTGGCGAGACGAGCGAGACTGGAACAACAATAACATTCATGCCCGACCCTGAGATCTTTGAGGAGACTGATTTTGACGACGAAGTGCTCTCCCACCACCTCAGGGACCTGGCCTTCCTGAACAAAGAGACCAGGATCATTTTCAAGGACATGAAGACCGGCAGGTACGAACGCTTCCATTACGAGGGAGGAATAATCGAGTTCGTCAAGCATATCAACAAGAACAAGACCGTTCTGCACGAGAATCCTATATATGTCACAGGAGACAAGGACGATATACTCGTGGAGGCGGCACTCCAGTACACGGATTCCTACACCGAGAACATACACTCATTCGTCAACAACATCAACACCATCGAGGGGGGGACTCACATTGTGGGGTTCAGATCCTCTCTCACCCGTACCATGAACGATTACGCGAAGGCATACAATCTCATCAAGAACAACGGGGAAAGCCTGGGCGGTGAAGACGTCAGGGAAGGGCTCACCGCCATACTGAGCGTCAAGCTGCCCGAACCCCAGTTCGAGGGTCAGACCAAGACCAAATTGGGCAACAGCGAGGCCAGGGGCGCCGTGGAAACCATCATGAACGAGAAGCTCTACCAGTTCCTGGAGGAGAACCCCAAGGTGGCGGAGGCCTCTATTGGAAAAGCCCTGCTCGCAAGGCAGGCTAGGGAGGCGGCCAGGAAGGCCAGGGAGCTGACCAGGCGCAAGAACTTCCTGGAGTCCACCTCGCTCCCGGGAAAGCTAGCAGACTGCTCAGAGAAGGATCCGGCAAAGTCAGAGCTGTTCATCGTCGAGGGCGACTCGGCAGGTGGAAGCGGCAAACAGGGACGGGACCGGAAATTTCAGGCCATACTTCCTCTGAGGGGTAAGATCCTCAATGTGGAAAAGGCCAGGATGGATAAGATCCTGAAGAATACCGAGATACGTAACTTAATAACCGCCCTGGGTACCAGCATTGGGGAGGAGTTCGATCTTACCAAGTTGAGGTACCATCGAATAATAATAATGACGGATGCCGACGTGGATGGCGCCCACATTCGCACATTACTGCTCACGCTGCTCTTCAGATACATGAGGCCGGTCATCGAGAACGGGTTCGTTTACATAGCCCAGCCCCCTCTCTACAGAGTATACCGCGGTAAAAAGGAATTCTATGTGTACTCAGAGAGGGAGAGGATCGAAGCCATCAACGAGCTTGGGAGGGGAGCATCCATTCAGAGGTACAAAGGTCTTGGCGAGATGAATCCCGTCCAACTATGGGATACCACCATGGATCCCAAGAACAGGATCCTCAAGAAGGTGACGATTGAGGATGCGGTCAGGGCGGATGAGCTTTTCACGACCCTCATGGGCGACCAGGTCCAGCCAAGGAAGGATTTCATCATCGAACACGCCAAAGAAGTGGAGAACCTGGATATCTAGGTGGTCTTATGGAGGATACCGTAGGCAAGATCATTCGCCGTCCAATAGAGGACGAGATGCAGAAGTCGTACATCGATTACGCAATGAGCGTGATCGTTGGGAGAGCCCTTCCCGACGTCAGGGACGGTCTGAAGCCGGTTCATCGCAAGATTCTATTCGCCATGCATGAGCTCGGCAACACTTACAACAAGCCCCCGAAGAAGAGTGCCAGGATCGTAGGTGAGGTCATTGGTAAGTTCCATCCCCACGGTGATGTAGCGGCATATGACGCCCTGGTCCGAATGGCTCAGGACTTCTCGCTCCGCTATCCTCTTGTGGACGGTCAGGGAAACTTTGGCAGCGTGGATGGTGATGGTGCGGCGGCCATGCGTTACACGGAGGTCAGGCTGGCCAAGATCGCAGAACTCATGCTCGCCGACATCGAAAAGAACACGGTGGATTTCGTCGACAACTTCGACGCCTCGCTTCAGGAGCCGGTGGTTTTGCCAACTCGGTTGCCAAACCTTCTGGTCAACGGCTCGTCCGGTATCGCCGTCGGAATGGCTACCAACATACCTCCTCACAACCTCAGTGAGACGGTGGACGCGATCGTTCAACTGGTGGACAATCCTGAATTGGACACACTGGAGCTGATGGAGTTCATAAAGGGGCCAGACTTCCCCACTGGGGGAATAATCTACGGTATCAACGGAATAATTGAGGCATACACCACCGGAAAGGGGCGGATCAAGGTCAGAGCCTTGGCCAACATCGAGGAGTTAGAGGGAAAGAACCGGATCATTGTCACGGAGATACCCTACCAGGTTAACAAGGCCAACCTGATAGAGACCATCGCGGAATTGGTCAAGGACAAGAGGATCGAGGGGATCACCGATCTCAGGGACGAGTCGGACAGGGAAGGTATGCGGATAGTGATCGAGCTGAGAAAGGACATCATGGCGGACGTGGTGCTCAATCAACTATTTGCCCATACCCAGATGGAAGTGACCTTTGGGGTAATCAACATCGCTCTCGTCGACAACGAGCCCAAGGTGCTCCCCCTCAAAGAGACCATTCAGTACTTCATCGACTTCAGGAAGGAGGTCGTCATCAGAAGGACGACCCATGAGCTGGAACAGGCCAGAAAGCGTGAGCATATACTCAAGGGCTTAATGATTGCCGTTGACAATCTCGACGATACCATCCAGATCATTCGTTCTTCGGAGAACGTCGAGGAGGCTAGGAACCGCCTCATGGAGCGATTCGAGCTCGACGAGGAACAGGCGAAGGCCATATTGGATATGAGATTGCAGAAGCTGACGGGATTAGAGATCGAGTCCCTGCGCCTCGAATTCGAGGAGCTTATGAAGCACATCGCTAATCTCGAGGACATCTTGGCTTCCCCAGAAAGGGTGAAGATCATAATCAAGGAAGAGCTCCTTGAGATCAAGAATGAACACGGTGATGAGAGGAGAACCGTGATTGTCGAGGATGCGTTGGAATTGGATCTGGAAGACCTCATACCTGTTGAGGACATGGTGGTCACAATTACCCAGGACGGTTACATCAAGCGCGTCCCGCTCGACACATACAAGGGCCAGAGACGGGGAGGCGTGGGTCTCATCGGAATGCAGACCAAGGAAGAGGATTTCCTTACTGACCTATTCGTCACCTCGACCCACGATTACCTCATGTTCTTCACCAACCTGGGCCGGGTCTACTGGCTCAAGGCCTACAGGTTGCCAATCGGAGGACGGCACGCCAAGGGAAAACCTATCGTCAATCTGCTTCCCAACCTGGAAGAGGGCGAGGCGGTGAACGAGACAATACCAGTCAGCGAATTCGATGACTCCAAGTTCCTGGTCTTCTCAACTCGAAAGGGGGTGATCAAGAAAACTCCCCTTTCCGCCTACTCACATGTGCGAAGCACTGGGATTATAGCTCTCAGCCTGGATGAGGGAGACGAACTTGTCGAGACCAAGTTGACAGATGGCACTAAAGAGATCGTATTGGCAACGAAAAAGGGACAGGCGGTTCGCTTCCAGGAGTCAGACGTAAGGCCAATGGGGCGACCTGCCAGGGGGGTCCGTGGGATCAGATTGGGCGTCGACGACGAGGTTGTATCCATGGCCGTCGTTACTCCAGAGTCCAACCTCCTGACTCTTACGGAGAATGGATATGGAAAGCTTTCCAAGGTGGAGAACTACCGAAAGACCAAGCGGGGAGGCAAGGGCGTGATAACCATAAAAACCACTGAGCGCAACGGGATGGTGGTAGCGGTCAAGGAGGTAGCCGAAGGGGATGAGTTGATCGTTACCAGTCAGCAGGGGATGATCATTCGCGTTCCAGTGGATCAGATCCGTCTCTCGGGAAGGACCACGATGGGGGTCACCATAATGCGCATCAAGGAGGATGACACGGTGTGCGCGGTGGCCAGACTGGCTCGAGATGAGGATGAGGATGTGGAGGCGACAGAACTTATCGGCACATAGAATTCTGTTCCCCACATCATTTCCAACACTGATAATAAGGGTCAATGAAGGACCAGATATCCCATTCATTGATGATCAAACCAGGTAATTTGCATTTTTCAAAACCTAGCTAAAAAGCTTTATTAAACAGCAATCTGTTGAAAATGCACCCGACGGTGATACGTCATGTTCAAGAACTCAATCAAAGGTATGGAGAAGATCTTCCGAACCGACATTGATCCTCCCAAGGTCATTCTTGTCACCGGACCACCAGGTTCGATGAAGACCAGCTTCTGCTACTCGGTCATGTCATCCTACTTGGAGAACAACGATGAGGTGGGCCTCTACGTAACCCTAGAGGAGACGGCAGATAGCCATCTACGGAACATGAGGAGCCTTGGAATGAAGCTCAGTCCCAATCTGCAGATCTCTGATTTCACCGACCTGAGGGAGATAGACGACATCGTCGAGGGTGATGCCCCCACGGACTACACCCAGTTCATCGAGCAGATGCTGTTCTATTTCAAGAAGAAGAACGGGGATAAATTCACCATCTTCACCCTGGACTCCCTTGGCGCTCTCTACTCCCTGATGGAGAACATCAACGGGATGAGGAGAAAGATGTTCTACTTCTTCAAGGCGCTAAGGGACCTGAACCTCGTCACCTTCATTGTAATGGAGAGGTCCCAGGGAGACCCCTCAGATCTGCTTGGAAACGAGGGTTTCCTTGTGGATGGGATAATAGAGCTTGGCCTTGACAGGACGCGGGGCAAACTGGCCCGCTACATAAGGGTTGAAAAAATGAGGGCTTGCCAGCACAGCATGGAGAAACACACCATAGAAGTCGGGGAAAGCAACCTGACGATACTGGGACCGACCCTCGTCTGAGTGGTATCTGGAAATGCTCAAGAAAAGTACTTATGCCAACTTGGAAATACGAACGCGGATTCACGATATCTTAATTGATACTAGTAAATGATTTGGAGGCGTTTCTGTGTCGAACACCGAAGTTCCCATCTGGGATGTGATTGAAGAGTTCAAGGATAAGATCAAGACCCAAGAGGCGGAGATAAACAGTCGCAAGGATGAACTCGACTCTTGGGAGAACAACCTCAATCAAAAAGAGAAGTCCCTTGAGGAGAGGGCTCAGCAACTGGACGCCAAGGATAGGGAGCTTGAAGACCGGGAGACCGAACTCAAGCCACGAGAGTTGAAGGTCCAGGAAACAGAGGAAAGGTTGGACAGCCTCGAGAGCGAGCTTCGACAGCGGGAAGAGGAGCTGCGGCTTGGAAGAGACGCTCTTGAGAAGAGGGAGAGGGAGATTACTGGAAAGGAGGAAGAGGTCATTACTCTTTTCGAATCGACTACCCAGTATGAGACCAAGCTCAAGGGAATGATGGAGAAGATCTCTGAGATGGAGGAGAAGCTCCTCAACGAAGAGATGCAGCTCTCCAAGATACTGGAGGAGATGACCGAGAAGAGGGAAGAACTCCTTGCCAAGGAGAAGGTTCTCCTTGAACAGGAGGTGCTGTTGGCTGACAGCAAGGCCCTGGTAATGGAAGACCAGAAGCGCTTCGTAGATTGGGAACAGCAGCTCAACGATCGGGAAGAAGTCCTCTCCGCCAGGGAATCCATCCTCGTGAGGAAGGACGCCCTGGTCGAGGAGGAAGCCCGTGAGGCTGGAATTCCATTGGATTCGGTTGAGGTTGAAGAACCTCAACCAGAACCTGAGCCAGAGCCACAACCTGAAACCGTGGTTGAAGAACTTCAACCAGAACCTGAACCAGAGCCAGAACCTGAACCCGAGACAAATCTTCATGAACAAAGGGTATACTCCGAGACCTTCTGCCCCGATTGCAGGACCATTGTGGATGCAGAAGCTGAGACCTGTTACGCATGCGGAGCTCAACTAAAGCAAGCGGCCTCAGAGGAAACTGCCAAAGAGGAATCGAAGGAGTCAGAGCCAGAAGAGGCGGAAAAGGAGGAATCAACTTCCAAGCGGTCTGTCTCTATAAGAAAGATCATCAAGAGGAAATAATCAAGAAACCGGATTTCCCTGCCTTTAATTTGGCTAGGAAATCTATTTCTATTTTCATTATCACTTTGGATATTCTACTCCTGAAACATGAGAATTAAACAATGTGAAATTCGCCTTCACAGCGATATAGAATAATCGTCTGGACAGGCCGTCTTCGGCAATTTATTTTTTTCGGATTAAGCTACTTGAAAAGATATGTATTTATAATTATAGTTTGTATTCAAATCAGCCAGGAAAGTACCAAGGTGGGACTATGAAAGATAATCTTCTCCGGAATAGACTATTAAGTCTAGCCGTAGTGATTGCAATGATATCCTCCTCTTTGGCAGGACTCATTGTAATAGGAACATCTCCAGCAACTCAAGCTCTGGAGACATCTCAACTACCAAATGGCGATCTAATCATTGGATCGGATCACGAAATCGACGAACTCACGATAGCCGGGACTGTCCATTACATGGATGGAAATCTAACTATCAAAAAGGGCGGAACCCTGATATTAGAATCAAGTGAACTGAGATTCACGCAGGATACTGGTCCCGATGGAATTCCCGGAACCATGGATGATCGTGTCTTCACCTTCACTGTTGAAGATGGGGGGCGACTCATCGTTCGAGATTCCACTATCACCACCCACCTTAATATGATATATGACTTTCCTAGCCTGGGCTTCATCGCGCAGCATGGGGCCTTTATCGAGGTCAACGATTCCACGATGAGATTCCCAGGATTCATCGTGGTTGATAATTCCACCTTTGTCATGAGAAACTCTGTGATAGAGGGACACGCCCAGAATGATGTCGCGAATTACTGCAACCAGACATTTTTCCCATCAGTTGCATTTGATGATGCACCTGTGATGCTGTTCGTATCCAGTGAAGTTTACATCTATGATTCTGCATTGAACGACGTTTTCGAGGGTCAAGTGAATTCCGGCTTGTTCCCAAACATTTACAGTCACCTCTACTCTTTCGTCTCCGACGACCGTAACCGGATTGTAGCCACATACAACCTGACTAGGAATCCGTCCGAGCTCGGAGCAGGCAACGATTGCGTCGGGGAAGCACTTGAGAACCTCACCATGGACGATGCCCTTCTATTCACTGTCGATCCTGGACAGACTCTGGGCACTGATAAGATCGATGTTAGTGGCCTCCAGTTCGATGACACAACCATCGAGAAAGTGACCCTGCATGTCAAATACAAGACAGATCCAGGATATGCTGGAACAGGATCTTTCCAGTGGGGTTACGAGAACTCAGGAATGACGGCCACCTCGATCACTCCCGCAGATACAGCTGCTCCCTACAACACTTCGATCAATGAACAGGTCATTGATTCGGCAGTACTGCCTGATATGTCTGAGACCGACCTCAGTCTATTGAACATCACTTTCGACAACAATGATGTCGGAGGAAAGAACGTCTACGTTAACCGAATATGGGTCTCAGTAGAATTCTCGGTAAATGCATATCGGAATCTGACCTCGATGGGCTCTACTGATCTTACAGCAGCTAATTCGTTCTTCGATGTCGATTTCTCTGATGATTCTGACGTCCATACCACCCTTGTGATGTTGGACAACGCTAACGCTTACCTCTATGGAGTATACTTTGATTACAGCGACACAGCCTCACCGCAATCAAACAGGCAACCGGCAATAATATGCTCAGATTCCAGTTTCGCATCCAAGCCTCTT
>DATKXF010000015.1:0-10997 GCA_035529155.1 Methanomassiliicoccales archaeon
ATCGAATCCGTTGGGGAGGTGGACCTCGCGGTCATCGCCACGAATAAGATAGTGGCCATCGACCTTTTATTGGATTGCGCCAAGGCCGGAGTGAAAGCGGCTGTCATACCGACTGGTGGATTCGAGGAGGTCGGAGAGGAAGGGGCGGAGCTCGAGCGCCGGATCAAAGAGATCGCCTCCGATAACGACATCGCCCTCCTGGGGACCAATACCCTGGGTCTAATCAACAACTACATCGACCTCCAGATCAATTTCAATCCACGCCTGCTCCCGTCGAAGGGAGGCGTCTCCATCATATCCCAGAGTGGCGGGATGGGGCTGTCAATCATCTCCAAGCTCAGGGAGGAGGGAGTGGGGATGAGCAAGTGGATCGGGGTGGGCAATCGAACGCTGCTCGACTTCCCTGAGATCCTAGAGTATCTGGCGGGCGACGAGTCCACGACCGCAATCGGGGCATTCATGGAAGGAACGGAGCGGGCTAAGGAGTTCTGCGAGCTTGCCAGCAAGATCGTTCCCCACAAACCGATCGTCGTCTACAAGATGGGCAAGAGCGCATCCGTTGACTACCTGGCCATGACGCATACCGGAACGGGCATAGGGAAGACCGGGGCCTACCGAGGAGCGTTCAGACAGTACGGCGTGCTGACCGCTGATTCGACGAGGGAGCTTGTGGCCAAGCTGAAGGCGCTGTCCATTGTCGGCAGGATCGACGGTAAACGGCTAGGTATGTTCACCTACACCGCGGGACCGACGATCGCCGCGGCGGACCTTCTCTCCGGCCAGTTCTCGCTGCCCCAGCCGGATGATGGGACCATCACCAGGATCATGGACCTCATGAAAGGAGAGCCACCGACCATCCTGAAGAATCCCATGGACGTGGATGGGCAAGGCTACACCCCCCAGAGGTACGAAGACCTTCTCAGCGCCTACGCCTCCGATGAGAACTTCGACCTGTTGGCCACAGTGAGCACCGCTGGGCTGCTGTTTCCAAAGGACCAGCTTCTGGAAGTCAGTCTGGAAGCGGGGAAACCCATCCTCCATTGCCACATCGCGGATTCGATCGAGATCTTCGGAAGCGACAGGGACGAGCTGCAGAAAGCCGGGATACCGATCTACACCACCGCAGAGGAATTGGCGGTGGGTCTGATCGCCCTCAGCGATTACAGAGATGCGGTTGATAGGCTGGAGGTCAGGGGAACTCCGGACCCGATGATAAGGATAGACGGCTCCAAGTACGATGAGAGAATGCTCGACGAGCACGAGGCAAAGATCCTGCTTGCGGAAGCCGGTTTGCCGGTCGTTGAGGAGAGGGCGGTCTCCACTATCGAGGAGCTGATGGACGCCTCGAAGGAAATCGGATTCCCACTGGTACTGAAGGTGCTCTCCAGGGAGATCACGCACAAATCCGACGTGGGAGCGGTAAGGACCGACATCGTGGACGAGAGGATGCTCCAGGAGACCTGGAATTCCTTCAGGGAGAAGTGGCCCTCCTGCGATGTTCTCGTCCAGAGGATGATCAGGGACGGGGTGGAGATCATCGTGGGAAGGATGCGGGATCCCGTCTTCGGGGATGTGATCACCCTGGGGGTTGGAGGGTTCATGGCCGATCTCTTCCCTACATCACTAGGGTTGTGCCCCTGCACCAAACAGGACTGCTTCTCCATAATGGACGATCTTGAACCTCAGGAAATCCTCAATGGATACAGGGGAACCGAAGTGGTGGACAGGGATGCTCTGGCAGACCTCATGGTCAGGGTGAGCAGGATCCAGCTTGATGGTGAGAGGATCAACGAGATGGACCTGAACCCGGTGATCATCAGAGGAGATCGCCTCGTAATAGTGGATGCCCTCATCCACAAGGGAGAATGATCCCTCTCCACCGCCTTTCGAACATAGATTCTGATATACAGGTTCGGTGAATGAAAGGTCAGAGATAATGTTAGAGCTCTAGGTCTTGGAGTCCGCCTTCAAAGTCCTGTACCAGATGGCGGTTCTCTTGATGCCTTCATCGAGGCCGATCTTGGGTTGAAATCCGAGATCCGCCACAGCGTTCGAGCAGTCCGGCTTCTCGTGATCCTTCCCGAACAGGAAGATGACAAAGGTGGAATACCTGGGCTCATTCTTATAGCCGCCCAGCGCCGCCTTGAACTCGCTCATCCTGGCTGCGAACATTGCGGACCGATAGGATACTGATTTGTAATTTGGCTCTTTGCCAAGATCATTGGATATCAGATCGTAGATCCGTCTGATGCTGGCCTTCTCCGGACCGTCCAGGTTGTAGGTCCTTCCCACAGCACCCTCCTGCTTGGAGGCTGTCATGAAGGCTTCCACGACATCGTCCACATAGATGAGGGGAAATCTTGTTGTGCCGTTGCCGACAATCATTCCGGCACCCGTATCCACGAGGTTGAACCAATAGTAGGCGGCGGTCATGTCCCGAGGTCCATATATAACACCAGGTCTCAGAGCCACCCCCTTGATGCCCCTCTCAGCACATCTTTTGAAGAAGGCCGCCTCGGCCTCGGTCTTGGACCTGGAGTAAACACTCTTGATGTCTGGCCGGTTGGTTTTCACTGAATCAGAATCCACGACACCGTCGGGACCCAGTGCCGCAATGGAACTTGTGTGTACCATCTTATCAACCTCTGCATCAGCCGCAGCGGCCACCAGCCTCTCTGTCCCGGCCACATTGATGTCGTGGATCTTATCATAGGATTGGTGGAATCTCACCGAGCCAGCGCAGTTGAAAACAATGTCGACATCATTCATGATCCCCTTCATGGAATCCGCATCGCGAAGCTCCCCATACCTGATCTCTATGGGGAGATGCTTTACGGCAGATAGGTCGCTGGTCTTGCGGGCGAAGACGACGACATCCTCGCCACGACGGCAAAGCTCCTCGACCACATGCCCTCCCAAAAAACCAGATGCTCCCGTGACCAAGCTTGTCATTGGCAGACTCGATTGCACCCGAGGTAAAAGAACCTATCCAACTGCAAGGCATATTGCATTACGGTTCTCGAGATATCTTCAACCGTAAACGAATTGACATGGGACTGAAAGAAGCACGGCTCGTTGTCAATTCCGTTGTGATGTGAGGTCGTGATCCCCTTATTTACCGTGGTTATTTTAACGCGTATGCCTCAAGGTGCTCCTTGAGGAGGGGATCACCTTTCTTTAATTCATAGAAAGAATAAAATAACCTCAACTACGACATGGAAGTGGTTGATCAGGCAGTTGCACAGAGATTCTAGATGATCCGATCGGGGGAGTTGAACGAATCTGGAACCTTGTGGACCATGAACAATGCCTTTTCAATCCTGAGTAGAGGTGATATGAATGGAGGAGAAATTTAAGTTCCCTAGCGAGGAATGGTTAGAGAGGTACGTGGAGGAGCTGAACAACAGCAAGGAGTACGCAGAGGCCGCCAAGGATTGGGAGGGGGACTTCCTATACGTGATAACTCCGGACAAGGGCTTCGACAAGGAGTATGTGTACTATCTGGACCTGTACCATGGAAAGGTGAGAGATCACTACAAGGTAGAGAGCAGGACCGCCAAACAGGCGGAGTTCATGTACATCGGAAAGTACGGTAACTGGATGAAGATGGTAGAGGGCAAATTGGACGGCATGAAGGCCATCCTGACCGGGAAGATGAAGCTCAAGGGCAACATGACAAAGGCCATGAAGTATACCAGGGCTGCTGCTGAGCTCACCAAGGCAGCGACGAGAGTACCAACGGAAGATTGAAGGGGGAAGGGTGGAGACATGTGGCAGTTCACCAGCCCCCGGAACATCTTCTTCGGTGAGGACTCTCTGGAAATGCTCGAGGAGTTGGAAGGAGAGAAGGCTTTAATCATAGCGGGTCAGACGGTCAAGAGACTGGGAATCATCGACAAGGTCGCCGAGCTCCTGGCTGAGGCGGACATCGAGGTAGGGGTGATCGACAACATCGAGCCAGAACCATCGATCGAGACGGTAAAGGCAGTGGCTGAGATCGCCAAGGATTTCGAGCCGGACTGGATCATCGGTCTGGGGGGAGGAAGCAGCATGGATGCTGCCAAGGCTATATGGGCCCTTTACGAACGACCGGATCTGGATGTCGGCGACATCTCACCGCTTGAGACCCTGGGACTGAGGAAAAAGGCACGGTTCATGTGTATTCCCACCACAAGCGGATCTGGCTCAGAGGCCACCTGGGCCACCGTGATCACTGACAGGGAGGGGAAGGTGAAGAGAGAGCTTGCCTCGAGGGAACTGATACCCGATATAGTGATCCTTGAACCCTGGCTCACCTCGACCATGCCTCCTCATCTCACGGCGAGCAGTGGGATGGACGCTCTTACTCACGCGATAGAAGCATACGTAAGCAACTTTAGGAACGACTTCTCGGACACCTTGGCGATCAAGGCCATGCAGATGATATTCGAGCATCTTCCCAGGGCGGTGTCGGATGGTGAGGATATGGAAGCAAGGGAGAAGATGCAGAATGCCGCCACAATGGCCGGGATAGCCTTCAGCAACTCATTCGTGGGGATGGCCCACGCCTTAGGCCACTCAGTGGGAGCGATATTCGGCATTGACCACGGAAAAGCGGTCGCGATGTTCCTTCCCCATGTCATCAGGTACAACGGGGAGGAGGTGGCCTCCAGGTACGCTGAGATTCTCGCTGCCCTGGAGATCGACTTCGAATTCGAGGAGGACGCGCCCAACATACTTGCCCAGGCACTTGTGGAGCTGATGATGGAGATAGGGCTGCCCTGTGAAATATGTGAAACGGGCATCCACTGGAAAGATTACGAGGCCGAGCTGGAGAACCTGGTGGAAAGAGCCTTGATGTCCTCGGCCAACCTCGCAGGCCCGAGGGAAGCCGAGTCCGATGACTACCGAGAGATCATAGTCGTAGCATTTGGATCTGTGGACAAGGATTGAAACTCAAATTCAACTGATCCATAAGAGGGGATTGGCACCCATATCCTCGGAATGCGAAGGTGTAGTCTCAGACTTAGTCGGATGAAGATCCAGGTCTGCTGAAACAAGATGAAGCTCATTAATTTGATTCCTGCAAAATCATGATCTGTCGAGGCTAAAGATCCCTTCGATATTTGCTCTCCTCACAGGTTCCCCGGAATAGAGTGTCTCCTCCACCTCCTCGCGCAGGTCGAGTTCGATGAAATGCTCGAAGAGCTCCCGCATCTCTCCGAGAGTGAAGTAATGAGTGGATATGGACCCGCCTCTGAGGAAGGTGTTCCTCTCGATCTCTTTGCCCCTTCCGAACCTCATGTCCCTTGCGGACAGGGCGCTGACGATCACCTTTCCCTTGGGTCTGAGGACCCTCTCCATCTCGGCGACAGCTTCTTTCCTTCCCGATTCTGAAAGGTGCTCCAGCAAATGGCACGAGATGACCACATCGAAATAACCATCGTGGAAAGGCAGGAAGCGGGCATCGGCCACCATCAAGCTGACCTTTTTCTCCTTGACCGCGAAGCGGCAAAGCTCTATCGCCTGAAATGAGAAATCGATGGCCACGACCGAAAGGTTCTCCCCTTTCAGGGATGCGATTATCTTCCCGTTCCCGCATCCAAGCTCGAGAACCCTTGAACCGTTGGGAAGAGAGATCTCCGACCTGGTGATTCCTCTCCACATCACACCCTTCCGGCGATATTCGCCGTCCCAGTTGAGCCTCTGCTGCCTGAATATGGGGTCGTTGTCCACGATATCATCCTCGTTAAGAAGGGACATCCTCATTAAGCTTGGTCTTAGAGCCGATCATCTGTTGATCTCTACCAGGCTGAAAGGGTTCAGCCTTCCTTCTTCGCCCAGCCGTAATCCATCTCGGACATCTGCCTGTAGAGGTTCCACCTACGGTCGACGTCCTGCTGTGCCAGCAGGGCCATCTTCTCCGCCCTGACCGGGTCCATTGACTTCAGGATGCGGTACCTGTTCTCCGAGTACATGTACTCCTTCACAGGAATAGAGGGTTCCTTGGAGTCGATCTGAAGGGGGTTGAGACCTTCCTGCGCTCTCCTGGGATCAAAGTGGTACAGGAGCCAGTGCCCGGAAGCGACCGCTTTCTCCTGTTCCTCCAACTGATGGGTCATGTTGATCCCGTGGGCGATGCAGGGGCTGTAGCAGATCACGATACTCGGTCCTTCATAGCTCTCGGCCTCGATGATGGCTTTGACAGCCTGAGCGGGATTGGCGCCCAGTGCGATCTGCGCAACGTAGACGTACCCATAGGTCTGGAATATCATTCCGAGATCCTTCTTGGGCATAGATTTCCCGGCGTAGGCGAACTTGGCCGTTCCTCCTCTAGAAGTGGATTTTGACATCTGGCCTCCGGTATTCGAGTACACTTCTGTGTCGAGCACGAGCATGTTGACGTTCTTTCCTGAGGCGAGTACATGATCCAGCCCCCCAAATCCGATATCGTAGGCCCAGCCGTCCCCGCCGAACACCCACACCGACTTTCGTACCAGGTGGTCTGCGAGGGAGAGCATCCTCTCGTCCTTGTTCCGTTCTGCAAGGGACCTGAGCTCATTCACACGGTCTCTCTGCTTCTCTACCAGCGCATCGCTGGATTGGTCAGCGTCCAGTATCTCACCTTTCATCTTGTTGGGGATGTAAGGGACCTTTGCAAGGTGCTCCCTGGCTGCGTGCTCCAGGTGGTCGCAGGTCATCCTGAACCCGAATCCGATCTCCGCAGCATCCTCGAAGAGGCTGTTTGTCCACGCAGGACCCAACCCCTCCGAGTTCTTGCAGTATGGAGTGGTGGGCAGATTCCCCCCATATATGGATGAGCAGCCTGTAGCGTTGGCCACCAGCATGCGGTCGCCGAACAGCTGGGTTATCAGCTTCACGTACGGTGTTTCACCGCATCCGGCGCAGGAGCCGCTGAACTCGAACAGCGGGCGTAGGAACTGGGATCCCTTGACCGTTCCCTTGTTGAAAAGGTCCTGCGACACCTCTGGTATTCCGAGGAAGAAGGACCAGTTGTTCCTCTCCTCCGCTCTCAGCTCGAAGGCGTCATGCATGTAGAGGGCCTTCCTATCGCTGTCCTCAGGATCCTTTCCCGGGCATACTTCCTTGCACACCCCGCAACCGGTGCAGTCCTCCGGCGCTATCTGCACCGTGTATTTCATCCCGTCGAACGACTTTCCCTTAGCATCCACGGACTTGAAGGTGGGGGGTGCCTTCTCCAGCAACTCGGGATCGTAAGCCTTCGTCCTGATGGTGGCGTGAGGGCAGACCAGCGAGCATCGTCCGCACTGTATGCAGAGCTCCGGCCTCCAGACCGGTATGTCGATGGCGATGTTCCTCTTCTCGAACTGCGAGGTGGCGGAGGGCCACTTGCCGTCTGGTGGCATCAAGGACACCGGGATATCATCGCCCTCCAGACGGATCATTCTGGCAGTGATGTCCTTGACGAAATCGGGAGCGTCATCCGGAACGGTCGGTGGAATCTGGATCAAGCTGCAGTAGTCCTTGGTCTTGTATTCCACCTTTCTGAGACTTTCCACAGCGCGGTCAACGGCCTGGTAGTTCCTGTCGAGGATCTCCTTGCCCTTGCGGCCGTATGCCGCCTCGATGTTCTTCTTGATCAAGTCCACAGCTTGATCCATGGAGATGATGCCGGCCAGCTTGAAGAAGGCGGTCTGCATGATGGTGTTTATCCTCACCCCCAGGTAGAGTTCCTTGGCCAATTCCGTGGCGTCCAGTACGTAGAAGTTGGCTTCCCTCTCGATTATTTGGCACTGCAACTTGAAGGGTAGCCTATCCCACACCTCATCCGGTCCGTAAGGGGAGTTCAGGAGGAAGGTGCCCCCCTTCTTGAGGTACCTGAGCATATCGTACTTCTCGATGAAGGACCAGTTGTGGCATCCCACGAAGTCCACGGATTGGCAGAGGTAGGTGCTCAGTATGGGCATATCGGAGAACCGAACGTGGCTGGTGGTCCTGTTCCCTGCCTTCTTGGAGTCGTACTCGAAGTATCCCTGGGCGTACTTGTTGGTCGCCTCTCCAATGATCTTGATGGTGCTCTTGTTCGCGCTGACGGTACCGTCCGAGCCGAGACCCCAGAACATGGCCTGATGTCCCATACCGCAGAACTCGGTGATCCCCTCGTCCCAATCCAGGCTGGTGTAGCTTACATCGTCATTTATTCCGATCGTGAAATGATCCTTGGGATCCTCCTGGGCCAGGTTGTCGAACACCGCCTTGACCATTCCCGGGCTGAAGTCCTTGGACGAGAGACCGTATCTTCCCCCTATGATTATCGGCCTGGTCTCGAAGCTGGCGATCTCGTTCTTCAGCATCTCATCCACTGCCGCCACCATATCCAGATAAAGGGGCTCGCCCAAGCTTCCCGGTTCCTTGGTGCGGTCCAACACGGCGATCCTCTTGACAGATGGCGGAAGGACCCTGGCCAGATGTTCGACGCTGAACGGCCGGTATAGGTGGACGATCACCACCCCCACCTTCTCACCCCTAGATCTGAGAAGGTTCACCACCTCCTTGACGGTCTCTCCAGCCGAACCCATGATCACGATCAGCCGCTCCGCATCATCTGCTCCGTGGTAGCGGAAGGGTTGATATGACCTGCCGGTAAGCTTCTCCAGTCTCCTCATGCAATTCTCTACGATCTCCGGCACCCTCTGGTAGTACAGGTTCACCGTCTCCCGTCCCTGGAAGTAGACATCGGGATTCTGGCTGGTCCCGCTTATTGCCGGGTGGTCTGGAGAAAGCCCTCTGTTCCGGTGCCGGAGGGCCGCCTCCTGGTCTATCATCCTCCTGATGTCCTCCTTCTCCAGGAGCTCTATCTTCTGCACCTCGTGGCTGGTCCTGAAACCGTCGAAGAAGTGGATGAATGGCAGGCTGGCCTCCAGGCTGGCCGCGGTGGCGATCATTGCCATGTCCTGGACCTCCTGCACGCTTCCGGAGGAGAGCACGCAGAATCCCGTGGTTCGGCAGTTCATCACGTCGGAATGGTCACCGAAAATGGAAAGGGCCTGGCAGGCAAGCGATCTGGCAGCGACATGGAAGACGGTGGGCAGCAGCTCGCCGGCGATCTTGTGCATGTTGGGAATCATCAGCAAAAGACCCTGGCTGGCCGTGAAGGTGGTCGCCAGCGCTCCTGATGCCAATGCCCCATGGATGGTGGCAGATGCCCCGGCCTCCGATTGTAGCTCGACCACGTCGGGCACGATACCCCAGATGTTCTCCTCATTCTCTGCCGATAGCTCGTCGGCGATCTCGCCCATCGAGCTCGATGGAGTGATAGGATAGATGGCGATCACTTCATTGCAGGCATGCGCGACCCTGGCAGCAGCGGTATTGCCGTCCAGGGCCTCCGTTCTCTTCTCCATGATTTCATCTCCATCGTGAACATGGCAGCAGGGTAAGCTTTAACCTTTTGCTGGCCCTAAAAAAACCCACTCAGCATGGGATGACTGCAGTTATTGAGAGACAATCTTACCTATTGACAAGAGAGTTGAGGTCATTCGAAAACGCGATCATACCTCAAAGATGAAGGATCACTGGAATCCATTCCCTTCGAGCTCGAGGACCCTCTTGCCAAACTCTTTGAGGTCAGGTACCGAATCGTTTTTTCCCTGATATTCCCGGTCAAGGTGGATGGCGGTTATTCCAGCCTTCAAAGGCGAATCGACATCATCGTGCCACCTGTCCCCGACGTGGACCACCTCCCTCGTCTCCACGCCAAGAAGGGAACATACCTTCTGATACGATCTGGGGTCCTTCTTCACCATGTGGAGGTCGGATGGAACCGAATAGATCTGGTCAAATCTCCCCTCGATGGACCTCAGCTCGATGTCCAGGAATTCCTTGGGAGCGTTTGAGGTGACGATAAGGCGGTGTTCGGATCCAAGCATCTCGAGCACTTCCTCCACCTCCGGATAGAGTATTACCAGACCTTCGATGTCCCCCATGAAGGAGGAGGTATCCCCTAGGCCGAGGCGGTCGAACCAGTAATCCAGGCTGAACCAATCCGGATTCTCATCTCCCACCATTCCAAACTGTCCGAAGAGCTCGCTTCGCGCATCATCGATTCCGAGTCCGTTCTTCTCAGCGTACCGTTCCGGGATCTTCTCGAACCAGACGATGTGGCTGAACTGATGATCGACGAGGGTACCGTCGGCGTCGAAGGAGATGACCTCGAAGCGCATTGCCTCACCCAAAGCTGAACGACCCCTATATAAATTGGGTATGTAAACTTCAGAGAGTAATCCTTGGACACCGGGAGATGGCACCTCTCAGGGCCTGGAAACATCATCATTCTTTCCCTCTGGCATTGGACCATGATACGGCTCCTCCCGGGGATAGAGCAAGTAGGCGAAGACCCCAACGGCAATGATTGCCCCGATCATCTCGGCGAGCATGAATAGGACCCCACTCTCCACGGAAATCCCGCAGATCGCATATGTGAACATGCGGCCGAAGGTTACGGCAGGATTTGCGAACATGGTACTGGAAGTAGCCACGATCATTCCTCCTACAAGGAGACCGACCGAAAGGGCGAGGTGCTTGGATCGGCCCCTGACACAAGCGATTATGACGCCCACGAGTAGGAAGGTGCCGAGTACCTCCGCCAGATACTGCCCCGAGCTCATGGTATTTTCTGACACGGTGAGCAGGATAGGAGTAGTGTCATAGAACATCAAGTGGGCGAAAAGGACCCCGGTAAGCCCTCCAAGCATCTGTGCTGCAATGTATGCTGAAGCTCTCCTCCGTGGAATGTCCCCAGAGATAAGGAATCCCAGAGTGACTGCGGGGTTGAAATGGGCTCCAGATATGGGAGCGAGGGATTCTATCAGTGCGAATAGGATGAACGCAACTGCCAGAGCATTGATTAGAATTGTAAGGGGGATTGTGGCTCCCAGAAGATCCATCGGGAGAATAGTCGAGGAAATGGCCACCGTGACCAGGAACATTGTACCTATGAACTCAGCAATGGTGCTCTGGCGTAGACCTTTCACTTG
>DATKXF010000016.1:0-7664 GCA_035529155.1 Methanomassiliicoccales archaeon
TCACATGGAGTGTACCGTATGGATAAACCTCTATCATGACCCTACAACCTTGACCGGCGCCGAGGAATGAATACCCATTTCTCGCCATCCCCTCGGCCAGGTCAACCCCCCTGCATCCCCCGAATTTCCTAGTGAGGTAGCCTCGGCTTGCCGGAAGAACCTTAATCCCTCGATCGAAAAGTGACCTCTCGCATTTTCGAAGGCCGTCGTCATTGTTCACAATCAGGGGTGCATCGACACCCACCCAGGCGCATTTCCGTCCCTCCAAGTTGGAGAGTATCTGGTCATCGTCCGTCACCAGGTCGACCTTCATTATCTTACCGCCGGAGTCCATGATACATAAGGCAGTACCATTTTCCAGGGGGGGATCCTTCTTCCAAGCCAGGTCAACTCCGATGAAGTCCACGACATGACAACTGAGATTGGGATTATCATCTTAACTGAGAATTTCTCCCCAGTGAGAAGTATCATCGGCGCCGCTTGGGCTCCATCTCGGTCCCAGCAACACGCTTATAGACCAGTACTGGGCACTTGGCTTCCTTTGCGATGCGGTCCTGTATGGGACCAAAATCGAACTTCTCCCAGCGCTTGGCAGCGCTGGATCCTATGACCAGGAGATCGTAGTCCAGCGATTCTCCCACCACTCCACCCACGATAGTCTCTGGGCGGATCTCCTTGATGATCACCGGGACGCCGTGCTTCTCGACGATCTCCTTGAGACGCTTGGAGTAGTTCCTTGCCTTGTCCAGATAGCGATCGTCTACAATGGTGTTCAGAATGGTGATCCGGGAGCCCTCGGACTTTGCGATCACAGAAGCTATCTCTGTGGCACTGGACACATGCCATGTCGCTCCAGTGAGCACCAGTATGTTCTCGGGGGAGAACCTCTCTTCCGCTCTCAGCAGGATGACATCGCATGGAGTTTTGTGGAGTATCTCGTCCATCTTGCGGCCTAGAATCCTCTTCTGGGTGCGAGTAAAGCCCTTCCACCCGATCACGATCATGTTGGTGTGTTCTTCCGTGGCGGTGTCCACGATCGCTCCCACGACATTGTGAGAGACGGAAACCATTGCCCTGGTGATAACCCCTTTGATCTCCGCATGGATCTTGAGCTTCTCAAGCATCTTCTTCTTGTCCTCCAGAAGCTTGGGATCAGCATTGCTAAGCGGGACATTATTGGGAACCTCCAGTACTGTGGTCAACAGCAATTCTCCGTCCCTTTCCTTCGCTAGGAGACATCCAAGATCCAAAAGGGCCAGGCTCTTGGGGTCGTCGATGGGCAGGAGCACCCTATATTGTTTCCTGATTTCCGCGGTCATGGGCGCACGGACAGGGATTTCGATCTTCTCGATCTCCTCCCTGCCCTTTATGAAGTAATGTATGAGCAACCCCACATAAATAACCGCCAAGGCCACGTACCATGCAATAGGCTCTACCTCCAATATCGCAATGGAGATTCCTATCTTTGCCGCGATGGCAATTAGAGGTATCCATGGGAAAAGTGGGATGAGGAAATGCCTGGGGGCATCGGGCTTCTTCTTTCTCAGCGAGAGGGCTGATATGTTGACAAGTATGAATAAAAGAAGAATGAGAATATCCGCCGCACTAGCAACCTGCTGTATCGGCAGGAAGATCGATATGCCAATGATGATGACGCCGCTCAGAATGATGGCGGTGGAGGGCGTCTGGTTCTTGGGATGCAACTTCCCAAAGACCGCGGGAAGGTTCCCGTCCCGGCCCATGGCGAACGAGACACGGGATGATGAGAATATGACGGAGTTCACCGCTGCTATCGAACCTATGACGGTTCCGATCGCTATCAGCGCCGAGCCCAAAATGGGCACAACATTCTCTGATGTACGGGCCAAGGCCTGCTCTCCCCAGGATGCAACGTTCTCCCAGCCAGAGGCACCGATGGTCACGAATGTTATAGTGATGAACAGAACGGTTGAAATGATCAAACACATGAACATGGCCCGGGGAATCGTCCTCTCTGGATTCTTGGCCTCCTCACCGGTCTGGGCCACGATCTCGTATCCCTCGAATATCATGAAGGTGAATCCCATGGAGGAGGCGATGCTCACCAGTCCAAAGGGCATGAACGGCTCGTAGCTGCTCTCGGGGTTGGGCATTCCGAGTATCGCAGCAAGTGCGAAAGCGATGTAGGTCACGACAATAACCACGAGAATTATGGAGATGTATACTCCGGACTTGCCGGTTCCCTTTACCCCTCGATAGTTAAGGTAGCTGAACGCCAGTGCGATAATCACGGCGAAAATCTTGACCATCATGTCAGAGGGCAGCCCAAGGTCGATGCTGTAACGGTCGAATATCCAGAGCATTCCGGCTCCGAATCCCAATACGTAGACGCCGCAGGCGATGCAGTGACCCACCCATGACATCCAACCCCCCAAAAATCCAAATGGGGGGAACAATGCCTCCTTCACCCAGAGATATCCCCCCCCTGTCTCGGGGAAAGCACTACTGAGTTCGGCATAGGAAAATGCGGTGAAAAGCGTCACGACGAAATTGAGGGCAAGAGCTAGAAGAAGAGCGGGTCCGGCTATGCTTACACCAAAACCCACCAGAATGAAGATCGTAGACCCAATGGTGGGGGCTACTCCTATCATCAGAACCTCAAGTAGGCCCAAATCCCTCTTCAGAGAGACCTCGACCGTACTGGAGCGTTCACCACCCTTTTCCTGAGTCATGCTCGAACTTGCGTTAATCCTGTCTATCGTTATAAGAGTTTCAGTCGGGAGATATGCTGCCTTTTTCTATCTAGGCAACTATGCTGGCTTGAAAAAAAATGTCTGGGGAGAAGTGGAAGACGTCCTGCAGTGTGATTCCATGGATGTCCCCGACATCACAGAACCATAGGGGGACAGTATTCTTAGGCCTAACCTAATTGCTATCCTGACTCTATTAACTCAAATGGAAGGCAAAGTTTGGAAATCGTGGATATATAGAATATTTTCAGGAATCGGGGATGAATATTCATCGTTTACTTCGCGCTCAGGGGGTGGCATATGAGAAGGCGGCCTGGTGCTGTCCACTAGCTATCAGCTCACTCACAGAACCATCGCCTCGAACCATTAGAATGCCGACCCCCCTCCTTCGAAATTCACGAATATGACGAAGGACCAGAGCCTGCTTCTTCGAGGGCATAGCAACGAAACTCTTGACCGAGAAAATGGTGTAGATGCTTGCCTGCCTGAGCGCACCTTTCCAATCCGAAAGCTTCATCTCCACCGCGACTTCGATCCTTCCGTCCCTGACACCAACCACATCGGGAATGCGCCAGCAAATCCTATACTCGTTTATGGGGTGCAGGCCCTCTTGGAGCATCCATTGATTTATAGATGGTCTTAGCTCTTCCTCCAGATCCATTCTCGATCACCATCATTGACACTTTACCTAGCATCTAAAACATACTTCAATCAGCTCCTGGGAGGCACCCGAAAGTGGCTCTTGATATCTCGGCTAAGATACGATGGAAGGGAGGATAGATGTACCTTTCTCGATCAAGCATTATGCTGATATTGAGCTAGAGCAATGGGTCGGGCTGCCTTTCCTGGTGAAGGTGGGGAAGAGAGGCCCTGTGGATCACCAGCTGCTCCTGGAATTTCATCGCCCTGTTGAGTACTAGCCTCTTGCCCATTTCGGAGACAGCATAAACGGGTATTGCCACCCCAATCTGGATCTTGGATCTGGGAGCAATGACCTCTCTCACCTGCTTGGAGGCGCAGGCCCACACGATGTCGGCGTACTCCGCCAGCAGCTGCGCCTGCTCGGCATCGATTCCAGTATTGTGGACAGCCATGATTATAGGGGGTTTTCCCGTCACCTTGCCCATCTCCCAAAGCTGCTTCGCTTCGAAGGCTCTAAACCCCGTAATGGTAACGGCAATCCTCTCGAACCCCAATTTGATGGCTTTGGCATATCCTTTGACCTGATCGATCTCGCATTCATCTCCCAGAAGGGTGCAGTCCCTGTCTTCAAGACCTGACTGGATCTCTTCAACGGGTTCCGTCGTCATCAGTCCAGTCATGTGGGCACCGATCGCCTGCAGCACTTCCCCCTTTTGCACTATGACCGTTCCAGCACCCTCACACACAACGACGGCAGCGTCCACCAGAGACTCGCTCATTCCATCCATGATCATCTCGGAGGCACCGAAACTGACCGGGGTCTTATCAAGCTCAAGAATCCTGCCTGAACTGTACATCCCAAGCTCCTGGATGTGCTCTTTTAGTACTCTTTCCACGCTCTCTCTAGACTCCTCGTCGCAGCCGTAAAGGTCTTTTCGGAGGGGACAATGTCTTATCTTGGGGTCTGAAAGAACCTTGATCTTTCCATCCTTGATAAGGACCAGGGCCTTAGCCATCTCCAGCAGATGTTCAGGCATGCATACTACTCCAATCTGAACCAAGAACCTTTCTCATGAGATAATTGTTGCCCCTCTGGCATATGAAATTGTATCCTAATCTCCGATAGAAAAAGAAAGCTTCTACGTTCGTGGTCTGTACCCACAGTTCGATCGAATCCATACCCGAGATAGTCGCCAGTGCCTCGATCCTTTGCATCATCTTCTTTCCATGCCCGTTCCGCTTCATGCCATTGGGCACCTGGATGGAATTGATGAATAGTGAACAGCCCCTTGGCTCCACGGTGAAGTAACCAGCGGTGATACCGTCAACTTCCATGATCTCAGTATTCGACTCAGGATCCATCAGCATCTCTAACAAGGTCTCGTCCTGCCACTTGACCCCCCAGGCGGACCAGATGACGGAAGCCATGTTCTCCCGGCTTATCACGAGGAGAATAGGGATGTCATCCTTCCTCATCCTGCGGAAAAGAAGACTGTTGGGCACAATGCGATGGAGGGCATGCCATCCCTAAAAACTCTTCGTAACTTCATGAAGATATTTGGTTGATGGGAAGAATATAAATATACTGAAATGTTGAATGGGCATAGGTGAGTATTGCTATGGTGACTATCAGTGATGAGGCACTGAAGTTCATAAACGAGCTTCTAGAGAAGAATGATAAGAAGGGTCACGGTATTCGCATTTATCTGGCCGGAATGGGCTGCTCTGGCCCCCAGTTCGGGATGGCTTTCCAGGACGCTGCGAAAGAGGGGGACATCGAGGAGAAGATGGACGGATTCTCATTCTACTTTGATGACGAGACCCATATGGCCCTGGATGGAGCATCTATCGATTTGGTCGATACGGCCAATGGAAGCGGCCTGATAATTCAGAACCCCAATGTCTCAGGGTGCTCCTCCTGCGGCGGCAGCTGCCATTGATTGAAACTTCTTCTTTTTCAAAATTCTTGAAGTTGGAGTTCTATTACACCAACCTCGATTGATTTCATTTTCGACCTTTACTGAGCTATGGGTCTACTCAATGGTAGTTAATTTCATGTGATGCCCCCATTGATCGAAATCGATTGAATCCCCCGAACTGGAGGGATATTCGGTGACGGGGGAGAAACATTCATCTATGCTCCCAGTAATCCGAGCAGGTGTTCGTCGAGCACCCCCGGATCCGTGATGAGGCGATCGAGGAGAGGGAATACCAGAGGAACCTGGCGTCAACCGCTCTCAAGCACTCCACGCTTGTTGTGCTCCCCACGGGCATGGGCAAGACGGTAGTGGCCTTGATTGTCATAGCCGAGATTCTCGAAAAGAAGGGGGGTAAGATCCTATTTCTGGCACCGACCAAGCCTCTGGTGGAGCAGCACTCATCATTCCTCGACAACAATCTCGTGGGAAAGGACATCGTTACGCTCACTGGCGAGGTCTCTCCCGAGGAGAGAGAGGTGCTGTGGATAGAGAACGATGTGATAGTGTCCACACCCCAGGTCGTGGCAAATGACCTTCGCCAGGGGAGGGTGAGCCTTAGGGAGGTGAACCTGATCATCTTCGACGAAGCGCACCGAGGGGTAGGTTCGTATGCTTACGTCGAGGTGGCGAAGGAGTACAAGCCCTATGATAGACTTGTCCTGGGGATGACCGCATCGCCCGGAGCTAGTCGAGAAAAAATCGACCAGGTATGTAGGAATCTGGGGATCAAGAAGCTGGAGATTCGCTCGGAGAGTGATCCAGATGTTGCCCGTTACGTCCACGACGTGAACATTCATTGGATCGAGGTCGATCTGCCGAAGCAGATGATGGATATCCGGGAGATGCTGGAATCCATGTATTCCGGCTACATCAGGGAGCTTGTGGGGATGGGGCTAATGAGCAAGAACAGGCCCCCCTCGAAGAAGTATCTCTTGGAGATAAGCTCAGCCGTCCAAGCCAGGCTTCGCTCCGGGGAAAAAAGAAGACAGCTCTACAGGGCCGTGAGCCTGGTCGCAATGGCCATCAAGGTGGGACATGCCATAGAGATGGTAGAGACCCAGGGCATGACGGCCCTCAACGCCTACCTGGAGCGCCTGGATCAAGAAGCATCCTCCAAAGATGGATCGAAGGCTTCCAGGGAGATAGCCAGGTCCGAGAATTTCAAGAAGGTGAGGCGGATCGCCTCCAATGCTCGAGTGGAGCATCCCAAGCTGTCAAGGATCATGGGTATTGTATCGAACCAGGTGCTGGCGAAGCCGGATTCCCGGGTGCTGGTCTTCACCCATTACAGGGATACCTGCGATCTCGTGACCAGCAAGTTGGATACTTTGGAGGGAGCAAGGGTCGGCAAGCTCATCGGCCAATCGGAACACTCGGGCGACAAGGGACTGAAGCAGAAAGAGCAGGTCGCCCTACTCGAGCGCTTCAGGAGCGGTGAGCTGAACGTTGTCGTGGCCACCTCTGTGGGAGAAGAGGGCCTGGATGTCGCCTCCACCGACCTTGTGGTCTTCTACGAGCCCGTTCCCTCAGAGATCAGGACCATCCAGAGAAGAGGACGGACTGGGCGGAGCAGGGCGGGTCGCGTGGTGATACTCATTGCCAGGGGCACGAGGGATGAAGCTTATTACTACAGCTCCATGAAGAAGGAGAAGGCTATGAAAAAACGCCTCTCCAGCCTCCAGAAGAACGCGGATTCCAATGAAACGATGGACAAGGTGGATATCGACCGGCAGCGAACCCTTCAGGATTTCTGATCTCCTCAAGACGACCGACCGATGATTGTATGATCTCATTTCGTCCAAGGGAGAAGTTTTAGTAAACCCCGAGAACCATAGTAATCTCAATTGGGGGAGTAAGTAGAAATATCCAATCCTGGCAATGTTGATTGTTGCCCAGATTAGGAGGGGTGCTATGGTACGATTGGTGCTCACCTGCGATAGAACTCTCACCAGCAGTTTCAGGAACATACCAATGTTGGATTTCCTGGGTTGCGCACCTTCAGAGAAACTGCCGCACTTTCTCTACAAAGGGTTAGATACCCAGCTACCATGTGAGAATGGGATACTGAAGATCGCTCCCTATTCCACGAGAAAGGTGGAAACCTCACTTATCAAAGGAGGGTTCGAGGGGCTTGTCGTGGCACATCCCGACCATGTTGAGAGATTCATCGACGAGGGAACCAAGGTGGTCGGGATATCGGCCATGGATCCTATGGGCCTTGGTCCCGTGACCATGATGTTCACCGTCGGGGGAACCTACACATCCTTCACCAAGCTGGCCTTCCTGGATCTTGTGAAGAAGCTTTCGGACCTGA
>DATKXF010000017.1:0-8619 GCA_035529155.1 Methanomassiliicoccales archaeon
CAGGATCTCATTTCTTTCTCGCGATCATTATTCCATCCCTCACTGTGAGAAGGACGTTCTCCACCCGTTCATCCTTGGCAATGATTCGATTGAGCTCGGCGGTGGCTTTGGCCCTTTCATCCTTGGGGTGAAGAACATCACCTCCCCGGAGTGCGTTGTCTACCACGATCAGACCACCATTTTGTAGACGTTCCATGGCCATTTCGTAATATACCGGATAATTCTCCTTGTCGGCGTCGATGAAAACAAGGTCAAATGGCCCTTCCAGCTCACGAAGGCTGTCCAAAGCATTTCCCAGTACTGGTCGTATCTTTTTACCGTAATCTACCATGGAAAAATATCTTCTGGCGACATCCAAGTGCTCCTCATTGTTATCAAGGGTGTAGAGAACACCATCTTCGGGGAGAGCGGATGCCATCATCAGAGCGGAGTATCCGGTGAACGTCCCGATCTCAAGTATCCTTCTAGCTCGGCTCATTGCCACCAGCATGCGGAGGAATGTTCCCTCGACTCTTCCCACCTGCATCTGGGGATTGGAAGTCACCCGGTAGGTCTCCTCTCGGAGCTTTTCGAACACGGGTTCACCTTCCTGGGTCACATCGTTTACGTATCTTTCGATATCTTCGTTCACCAGCAAGATCAACTCACCCTAATTGGAGAATTGGGTCTCACTTGGTTTAAATCTAATCCATTTGCTCAAACAAATAGGCCGATGAAACGAGAGGCGATTCTTGGGAAGGCACGGATCAGTATAGCCTGAGCCCACGTTCTCATATCTGCGTACACCTCAGGCGCGGTCGATCTGATTTTCTTAGCTAGCCTGGAACCGACCACCCCTGGATCGGCCATCAGGCCTTGGGGCATTTTAGAATCGCACGTCAGGGCTGTTCGGGTAAGTGGTGGATAGAACATGTTCACCAAGATACCCGTGCCTTCCATCTCCCTCCTCAAGGTCGATGTGAACCCGGCAAGGGCCGCTTTACTGGACACATATCCCCCCATACCACTCTGGCCGGTGAATGCAAGGAGAGAGCCCATATTGTGCACGATCCCACTCTGCCTCCCCAACATACGAGGCAGAACGGCTCTGATGACATTCACCGTTCCCTTAAAATTGACATCCATCTCATCATCAATATCAATATCACGGCTCACCAGGTCAGCGTAATGGGCCACGGCGGCACCGTTGACCAATATATCTATATGCCCCCGGGTATCAATGATCTGCCGAGTGGCTTCCTCTACCTGGTCTGCGTCACGGACATCGCAATCGATGAAGATGAGATCCTCACCGTAAGACTCGATCCAACCTGCTTCTTGAACATCTAGGATCGCGACCTTGTGCCCCGAGGCAAGGAGAGATCTAGCCATCGCTCCACAAATCCCACCGCTTCCTCCGGTGATCACCACGACTTGATATTCCATACTCTAATCCTTATATTGTCAATTCTTCTCTTTCACATACCAATCGTGCTTGCCCTCGACGAACCCCTCAACCCCATTTTTCCTCAATCTCCTCAGGTTGAGCATGTGGGCTTCACCATGATTTCGCCGGAGGAAGTCCAGCTTCTCACAGTTCTCGAAAATCTCGCATTCCCAACATCCCTTCATCTCCCTTATTTGACAGCATTTGCGAACTTTACATTGAGGAGAACCTCCTCCTTTTCGGCAACCTTTGTTGCACCGGAGCTTGACCATACCCCCCAATACCTCATAGCATTCATCATAGTTCGAGAAGACCTTGAAGAAGCCGCTATCAGCAAGAACCTTGGCGGTTAGATCGAACCTCGACTGCCTCAGCTCCTTCCTGAGATCCCTTGCCAAATCCGCAATGAAGCCCCTATGGAAGAGACAATCCCCGCAATGAAGACCGCAGTACGCCACCAATTCACCTTCATCAGCTACTGCTTGGTTGACCATCGATTTCACATTGAACGGGCTCCTTATTCTAGTATCGGTTATGTAAAAAGCATCGATCTACGAACACCTTCGAATAATGCACTTATCCAGAAGGTTTTATTATGGAATCCGGTTCGATATTCTCCGTTCCGACATTCGTCGTTGGGAAAAGATAATAGGCACAGAACTACAATCGATGACAGAAGTGGTCCTATGACATCGAGAGAGAAACTAGACAAGAAGGACAAGGAACTTCTTCTAATATTATCAAATAACCCCGATTGGACCTATGAACAGATCGCCAAACAGCTTGGGATGACCAGTAGATCAGTTGGATACCGTATAGAGAGGCTGAGGGAGATGAAGGTGCTCCAGAAGGCCAACCTCATCTATTACGACCGGTTGGGAGATCTCATCTATGCCACAATGGTCAAATTCTCCACCGGAACATCACATGATGACCAGGAGAAGGCATTGGGCTTCTTGAAGAACCACGAAGCCACCATTCAGGTCTTCACAGCGATAGGGGCTTTCAGCGCAATTATTCTATTTCACGCTGAGAGTCCAAAGGACGCGGAAAGGGTGGCGAGAGAGCTCGCCATTAAAAGGGATTGCTTCTGCGTTTATGAGATAGCGCAGATTACCGATATCTATAGCATATACCGCCACTACTGGTGATTCCATAGAACGAGTGAAGGTCAGATTTCAACCCTCTGGAAGAACTGCTGACATTTCAAAAGGAGAAGATGACCTGCTGGAAATTTCCAGAAAGGCAGGGATCGAACTCGATTCGGTTTGTGGGGGAGAAGGGACCTGCGGTCGCTGCCGCGTAATAATAAAGGGACTGGACATTCCATTGACCGATGATGAGGAAAAACACCTTTCCAAGGCTGATATCTCAATGGGCATGAGGCTTGCCTGCCAGGTGATTCCCCAGGAAGACCTCATCGTAGAGGTACCTACAGAATTCACCAGGGGAAGGCAGATAATCCTTGAGGAGTCTATTGCAGAGATTAAGGTAGATCCCTGCGTGAGATCGGTCGTCCTGAGTGTGGTAAAGGCATCTCTGGACAATCAGATTGGAGATCTCGAAAGGATCATAGCCTCGTTTCCAGAGCATGAGGAGAAGCCCTCTATCATTTCCATCGAATTATTGCGGTCAATTCCCTCATTATTGAAAGCTGGAGAACCGATGAAGGCTGTGACCAGAGGCAAAGAGATCCTGGACTTGAAACGCGAGGATGACCGCGTCCTAGGTGTTGCGGTCGACATCGGTACCACCACAGTGGTCGCCTACTTGGTAGACCTTTCTACGGGCCAGGAATTGGCCGTGAAGTCCGCCATGAATCCACAAATAGCCCACGGCGACGATGTAGTCTCCAGAATAACCTTTACCATGGGAAAGGAAGATGGTCTTGCTGAACTTCAACGGGAGATCGTAGGTTGCCTCAACCAGCTCATCGACGACTGCATTAGCGAGACAGGAGTCTCACTGAGGGACATCCACGAGGTTGTGGTCGTAGGGAACACCGCGATGCACCATTTGTTCTTTGGACTCAACCCTACAAGTATTGCCCTCTCACCATACATTCCAGTCAGTGCTGGTTCAATTGAAGAAAGGGGCGAGAGTCTCGGAATCAATATGGGACGGGGATATGTTTACTCGCTGCCCAACATAGCAGGATTCGTGGGAGCGGACCATGTCGCAGCCCTTTTAGCAAGCCGCCTATGGGAAAGGGAACGTCCCACTCTTGTCATCGACATAGGAACCAATGGGGAGATCTCTCTGGGCAGCGAGGAGGGTATCGTGAGCGCCTCATGTGCGGCCGGGCCGGCTTTCGAAGGCGCGAGCCTGAAATGCGGTATCAGAGGAGTTCCGGGTGCGATCGATCATCTTACCATCGACGGCAATGTGGACTACACTACCATTGGTGGATTGCCGCCTAAGGGCATCTGTGGCTCAGGGGCGGTCGACGCGGTATGGGAAATGTACAAGGCGGGTGTGATTGACACCTCTGGAAGAATAATCGAGGAGCTAGATACTCCCAGAATAAGGGTTGTGGACGGGCAATCGGAATTCATCATAGCCACAGGGGAGGAGTCGGCGATAGGTGAACCGGTAGTCATTACCCAGAATGACATAGTGAGCATCCAGTATGCCAAATCCGCTCTCTATGTGGGGGCAACGTTGCTCATGGATGAGTTAGGTGTGACCATTCAGGATATCGATAGGGTCTTGCTTGCTGGAGCCTTCGGCAACTACGTATCTATAGGGAGCACTCGCAACCTTGGTGTGATCCCGGAAGTCCCATTGCATAGGATCGAAAATATAGGAAATGCTGCCGGATCGGGTGCGAGGATCGCCCTTCTTGACAGGGCCAGCCGGGAGAAGGCAAAAGAGCTTTCCAGGAACGTGAGATACCTGGAACTTGCAGCTCACCCGGAGTTCGAGGAGAGATTCTACGAGGCCATGTACATACCTCACTTCGAACCTTCGCTGTTCCCCGAGGTAATGGAGATTATCAACCGAAACCGGACGTTTCTGAATCCCGCAATTGGCTGGAATTCAGGAAAGAAAATTAATTAGATATTCAAGGACAGACAGCCGGCGGTAATGATTACTATGAAGGGTTATGCTGGTAAGTTCTTGAGACTAAATCTCACTGACCAGACTAAGGAGGAAATAACCCTCACAGAAGATGTCGCTAGAAGCTATATCGGAGGCAAGGGTTTTGGAGCTCACCTCCTTCTGAGCGAACTGGAGAAAGAGGTTGATCCACTGTCTCCCGAAAACATCCTGGCCTTTTTCACCGGGCCATTTACTGGGACAAGAGCTCCCACCTCCAACAGATACGGCGCGTTCTTCAAATCCCCCCTTACGGGAATCTGGGGAGAGGCATATGCCAGTGGACACCTTGCTCCCCGGATCAGAAGGGCAGGTTACGATGGGATCATTCTCATGGGCAGGGCCAGCTCCCCCATCTATGTCTCAATCTAATGTGAATACAAACCTGAGCGAAATGGGGTTTGACGGTGGAAGACCTCATTCCCCGATATTTCATATTTTATCGACCACACGGACATTCCGGAAAGTAGGTCCGTATCTCCAATTCAATTGAGTTTTAAAAAAAGGGGGGAGGGGGGTTAAACCCGATTCCCTCGATCATTTGGATTTTTCCTTGAGCTGATCCTCAAGAAGAGCCATCGCCGTATCTATCTGATCGCCTGTGACGTTCAACGCAGGGATTATGCGTATGCTGCTGGGACCGCAGAACAGGATGAGCAGGCCCTTCTTCATTGCGTCCATGCAGATCGCGTTACGGGTCAGGGGATCCGGTTCCTTAGAGTCCTTGTCCTTCACGATCTCGATGGCCGTCATGAGGCCCACGCCCCTGACATCTCCTACGATCTCGTATTTGTCCTTCAGCTCGTTCAGCTGCTTCAGCACATAGTCGCCCTGGGTCTTTGCGTTCTCCAGCATCTTCTCTTCTTTCATGACCTTGATGGTGGCCAGAGCAGCTGCTGAGGTCACAAGGTTTCCAGCATAGGTGGTGGCTTGGGCACCCGGCTGCTGAATGTCATACTTCTCGTTGAGGATCACGGCGCTCATGGGCATTCCTGAGGCGATTCCCTTAGCGGCCACTATGATATCGGGAACGATGTCGAAGTTCTCGATAGCAAACCATTTGCCGGTACGTCCAAATCCTGCCTGGACCTCATCGGATACCCACAGAATGCCGTATTCCTCACAGATGTCCTTGAGAGCCCTGTGCCATCCAGGCGGAGGCACGATGTAACCGCCCTCTCCCTGAATTGGCTCCACGAAGATTGATGCCACCTCTTCCGGGGGAATGAACTTCTGCAGATACATCTCATCGATTATCTTCGCGCAGTAGCAGTCGCAGTCTGGATACTCCATCTTGTACGGGCATCTGTAGCAGTATGCGAATGGCACATGCAGAACTCCGGGCATTTCAGGGAAGAAGCCTTTGCGGTACGCGTTCTTGCTGGCTGTCAGGCTCATTGCGCCTATCGATTTGCCGTGGAATGCACCTATGAAGGCTATCTCCCTTGGCCTCTGGGTGCTCCATCTAGCAACCTTGATGGCGCAGTCAATCGCCCCAGCTCCGCTGCAGTTGAAATACGTCTTCTTGGTGAAATCGCCAGGTGTGATCTTGTCGATCTCCTCGGCTAGCTCGCCCTCCAGGTTCTGCGAAAGCAGGATTCCCGGGAAGTGGATCAGCTTGGCCACTTGTTCCTGAACAGCTTTTACTACCGCGGGATGACAGTGCCCAGTGTTAGTAACAGCTATTCCAGACTGGAAATCAAGATAAACGTTGTCGTCCACATCTTGGATATACACTCCCTGCCCCTTCTTGGCCACAACCGGCATCACCTTGTTTGTGGTCGCCATGTACTTCTTGTCCCTTTCGAGGATCTTCTTGGCGTTAGGGCCAGGGGGTTCAACTTTGATATCTATTCCATTGAGTTCGTCATTAGTCACGAAACTCCCCCTTCATATCTCTTTTACTATGATACTGGTTCTAAATCCTTCCCTTCAGAAAGACCGGATTCAACTGTCATTTCCGAAAGAAAATTGAAGGAAAAGGAGGGTTTGTACCTCCTGTTGAAGTTTATTTCTTGTAGACTATCTCACCACCGACCATGGTCCACAGGACACTGATGTCCTTGATGGTATCCGGTTCCACAGCGAAGGGATCGTCCGAGATCATCACCATGTCGGCATACTTGCCCACCTCGATGCTGCCTTTGACATTCTCCTCGTCCGTGGCATATGCTCCCTCGATGGTCACCATCTTAAATGCGGTCTCCACGGACAGTTTCTGGTCAGGCCTCCAACCGTCAGGCGGATTGCCGTCCGGATCCTTCCTGGTCACGGCAGCATAGACATTCATGAGGGGATTCATGGTCTCGATGGGCGCGTCGGTACCGGAGGCCATGTGTATCCCTGCGTTCTCCAGGCGCTTCCAGGCATGAGAGTACTGAACCCTCTCAGGTCCAACAAGCCTCGGTGCCCAGTACTGGCCCTTCATGCCGAAAACGGGCTGGACCGAAGCGATGATGCTAAGGTCCTCGTACTTCTTTATAAGATCCTCCGCGAGGATAAGGCTGTGACTGATCTTGTACCTGGGATTGACTGGGTGAAGAGCATCGTCTACTTCCTTGAACACGTCCAGGACGACCTCGTTGGCTCCGTCACCCAGGGCGTGGATGTCGACCCGAATGCCATTCTCGTATGCCTTATAGACGAGCTCCTTGAGGAACTCAGGTGTATGCCTCATGATGCCCTTGGTGCTGGGATCATCTGCGTATGGTTCTCTTAGAGCCGCGGTCCTGCTGCTCAACGAACCATCCAGGATTAGTTTGATACCGTTGAAGCGGACCTTGCTGTTGCCGAAACCGCTCTCGATCCCAAGGTTTACCAGCTCGTCGAGTAGTTCGAACGTAATCTGGAAGTTGACCCTCAGGGGAAGCTCCCCCTCCCGGTCCAGCTGCTGGTACGCCTTTACCTGTGCGTCACCCACAAGAACATCCATTATGGAGGTGAGGCCCCAGGTAACGGCGTCATCGACAGCCAGTTTCAGTGCGGCCTTGCTCTGATCGAAGCTGAAAAGACCCGCGCCCGTCTCTAAGAAGCCTGGTGCGATGAGATTGATGGAATTCTCCAGAAGGACACCAGTGGGCTCGCCCTTATCGTTCTTGACAATCTCTCCACCAGGAGGATTTGGCGTGTTCTTCGTGATTCCCTTCTCCTTCATCAGGGGGGTGTTGATGAGATAGATGTGCGCGTTATAATGTATCAAGAAGCATGGGTTATCGGGAGTCACCTCGTCGAGCTCCCATCTTGTTGGGAAGCGCTTTTCCTCCATGTTCTCCTGGTTCCAGCCAAAGCCAAGGATCATCTCTCCCTTGGGGGTTTCCTTTACCTTCTCCTTGACCTTCTCCATGAACTCAGGGATACTTTTCACATTCATGAGATGCACGCCGCCTGCGAAATGTCCGTAGAGTAAGGGGTGCATGTGGGAGTCACAGAATCCTGGGACTACCGGCTTGCCCCCTGCATCGATGATCTTCGTATGTTTGCAGGTCAACTTCTTGATCTCGTCATTGGTACCCACAGCGGCGATCTTGTCACCGACGATTCCCACTGCCTCAGCCCGACTCATCTTGTCGTCGACGGTGATAACATCGGCGTTGATCACTGCCACGTCCAGTCCTAATTCACACATTCTTGTTCACCTCAACCTTTCCAATCGCCGTACTTATGGGCCGCCTTCACGGACGCCCTTATTCGATCCAGGGAGTTCTGAGGGGAAATCTCGCATCCGGGAGCAATGATCAAACCCGTCCCATCGGCGAATCCACTCTCAATAGCGTCCTTGGTCTGGTCTGCAATCTCCTCTTCCGTTCCGTAGAGAAGCTCATTGGTCTGGTCCAAGCCCGCGACCAGGCATACCCTGGTACCATGGGCCTCCTTGGCTTCAGCAATGTTCAGATTGCTGCCCCGGTCCCACCAATTGATTCCATTGGCATTGGGGTAATCGGCCAGCAACTCGAACATTGGCTCGACACCACATACATGAAGTATGTTCTTTCCATCCTGCTTCTTGAGGGCCTTCAGAACCTTGTGATCATAATGAGCCCCGAATTCCCGATATTGATCAATGGTGGTGATCTCCGCACTTGCTCTGGTCGGTG
>DATKXF010000018.1:0-12256 GCA_035529155.1 Methanomassiliicoccales archaeon
GGAGAAGTGCCCCTTCTTCCCTCTGGACAAATCTAAGGTGGGGGCCAAGTGCCTCAAGTGAAGTATATGTAAATGCAACCCGATTCTGCATGGGAATTATATTGAAGATGTTGATCGTCACAGGTTTCCTAGGTGTGGGGAAGACCACGTTCATACTCAGGATAATCGAGAGTATAGCTGGAACAGGGGCCAAGGTAGCTGTCATCGTGAACGATTTCGGCGAGGTTAATGTGGACGGAAAGGTGATGGAGAAGTACGGTCTGGACGTCCAGGAGCTCAGTGGGGGATGCATATGCTGCACCCTGGGAGTCTCCCTCATCGAGACCATTAGAACTCTGGCTCTTAACTTCAAACCGGACCTTATCGTGATGGAACCAAGTGGGATCGCTGATCCAGAGAGCTTAAAGGCGGTGGTACGAGGAGAGGGCGTTCAGCTGGTCTCTGATCTCAAGGTGATTGTGATCATGGACGCTAAAAGATACGAGAATTTCAAGGCCGCTCTGAAGAAACCCTTCGCTAGGCTGGTAGGCGCCGCCGACATCATCCTTTTGAACAAGAAGGATCTGGTTCAGGAAGAGGATATCAAGAGGATCACAAATGAGCTCAAAGAGATGGGCTTTCCTGGGGAGATATTATCCATCTCCGCAGCTGAGGACATGAACACGAGCGATGCCCTCAAGTCCATTCTCGAGATTCTAGACAACTGACCGAAATTGTTCCAACAGCAGTGATGAAACCGATGAAATTACCCTAGACTTCAAGGTTCAAAACTCCGGTTGATTGAAGGTTTCAATATACTAGATTCTTCAATAACAATGTTTATATATTATTAACAATAGATAATTATTCCTGGCAAACGAGAAATTGCGTCTTTTATGAAGCATAGTGTTTAATCTTAGTTTCTCAAAGCAACTTCAATCGATCCTTGGGGGTGAAATCATTAGGAAGGATATGTCTGCTAAGGAAAGATTGGAAACTGTGATAAGACTCGATGAACCGGATAGAGTACCTGTACATGACTTCTCGAACCTCAACAACCTAGTGGCAATGGGATACCAGATGAAGGACACTAGGTGGGATGCAAAGCAGGCGGTGAAGGCGGCGCTGGACTTCAACAAGATATCCAAATCAGACTTCATATTCGCATGCTTCGACATACCCGCCCTTTTCATGGACTTGGGTGTCGAGGTGAGCATGCCGGACGACAACTACGGATCAGTGAAGTCCAGGTATTTCGCCAACGATGAGGATGTTGATTCAAAGGAGCTCTACGACCCTTTCGATGAGAACGCTTGCCCATATTTCACGAAGGGGTTCACCAACAAGATCAAGCTTCTCCACGAGCAAATGGATCCCAACCTCATCGCATCGAGTTTCTCCTGGGGAGTCTTCACCATGGCGGGAGAGCTTAGAGGTACCGAGCAGCTCCTCATGGATCTGATGCTGAATCCAGAGATAGCACACAAGGTCATGAAAAAGGCTGGTGATTTCGTTCTTGCTGTGGAATCAAAATGCATCGACTCAGGAGCGGACATCTGCTGGATGCCAGATCCCACGGCATCAGAAAGCGTGATCTCCACCGATCAATTCAGAGAGTTCGGCTTTGAACCTGACAGAAAGGTGATATCTAGCGTAAAATCAGAGTACAAGGTCCCGGTGATAGTTCACATATGCGGGGACACCACCAACACCATGAAGGTCCTTCCAGAGCTTGGAGTGGACGTCTTCAGTGTCGACCATGTTGTTGACATAAGAGCAACCAAGAAGGCTATCGGGGGTAAGATAGCCATAATGGGAAACGTGCATCCGATCAATGCTGTTTGGAACGGTACGGTCGATCAGGTGAAGGCGGCCTCCAAGGACTGCATATTTGAAGCCGGTTCGGATGGTGGGTTCATTCTATCCTCGGGTTGTGAAGCCCCACGGGACGCACCTGCAGAGAACGTAGCTGCTATGGAGTATATTGCAGTCACATATGGGATATATTGATCAAGATAAATGGCCCAACCTGAAACCCTGAAGGGGAACGACCTCTTCCGGAACTCCTACCCCTTTTCAATGAGGCCGATTCCAAGATCAGGCGATCTTGACCTTCACTCACCCATGATCTCCACCACGACCTGCCGGTTCCTAGGACCGTCGAGCTCCAGCAGGAATATGCTCTGCCAAGTACCCTTCACGATCCTGCCGCCCCTAATCGGGAAGATGCGGGTGGGACCTATGTAGGTCGACGCGATGTGGGCATCGGTGTTGTCGTCGATCCGGTCATGAGCCCAGCCTGCTCCTGCCGGGAAGTCCTCTCTGATCTTTCGAACGATGTCCGCCTTGAGATTCGGTTCGTTCTCATTCACAGCTATCGCCGCGGTGGTGTGAACTGTATGGACAAGACATAAACCGTTCTTTATTGCGGATCGGGTCACAGTACCCTCGACACGAGAGGTGATGTCGACAACCTCCGTTCGGCTCCTTGTAGAGATCGTAATATCATCAAATTCCACCTTCATCAGAATCCCCATAATCATAGTGAAAGCATTCCAAATAAAGCCTTCACCGTGGCCAGCATCATAGGTATTATCAGCGCGATCAAAGGGATGATCATCTCTCTCAATCCAAGGTAATCGATGTTCCATACGAAGTGGAAGTAGACTATGCTGACTATGGCTAGTCCCCTGAAGAAACCAACCTCCCAAAATCGCTCTGCCATCAATGTTGACTTTCTAATGGAAGTTGGAAAAATGATTCGGTCGAACTTGGAGGGGTGTCAAGACAAGAGCGCTCATTACAACAGGCGCTTCAGGACCCTGCACACAGCCAGTGAGACCCAGAGAGGCAAGTCGGGAGCCTTACCCGTTGCGTATCTTGACCTCCAGAGGCCGTTCTTCTCCTGGTCATCGATCAGCCATTTCATTCCAGATCTGATGTTCTCGTCCCTTGGATCGAAACCGATCAAGGAGAGGGAATCCATGGCGCTCAGTATGTCGTTCTGCCAGAAGGGAAAGGTGATCTTCTCCCAGTAGGATGGAGCGACCCGGTCGGGATACTTGTCTCGCTTGAAGAACCTGGACTTCAGCAACTCCCCGGCTTCCTTGGTCTCAGGGCGATGCTTGTACTGAGAATGGGAAGCAAATGCCCTGAGCACTATGCCGGTGATGGTGTGGGATGAGGGTTTTGATCGGTCCCCTTCTATCGTCTCCATCCCTTTTTCGAAAAAGATGTCCGAAATTGGTCCCCCCTTGGTCCTGAAAGGTATAGCCCATCCCCCGTCATCCTGCCTAATCGAGAGCAGCCAGTCCAGACCTTTCCTGATCCGGGGATCATCAGCATATCCAGATCGGATCAGGACTTCCATTATCGCCGCGGAGTAGTTGGGAGAATACTGCACGCCGTAGATTCCCCTGAAGTCGCCCTCGTCTGTCTGGAATGAGAACATGAACTCAGCGCCCCTGCTCATCGCCTCGTTCTGGCGATTCATCCCGTACTTGTGGACCAGGTGGAGCATGGAGCGGAACGTCTCCAGCTGATCATAGCCCCCCCTGGACCTAATCCGCTGGTCACCAGCGGGATAGCGCCACCTTCCATCATCGCCTTGCTTCCTGAGAAGTCGGATAGGCTCTTTCAGTTCCCAGAGTGATTCGATCGGACCCGGATCCTTCTCTAGCAGGTCCCTGTGAGTGAACCACAATATGGCCGGGTTAGTAGATTCCAGAAGAGGAGGCAGAGGATCCCACTGTAGAACGCTCTCCCAGGCTGAATTCGTTGAATCCGACATGGACAGCTCCTTAGAAGTATGCGATTGACACACATATCAACATTTGGTGTGTCCAGATATCATAAGAATGAATATTGTCCATTTCTAAGAATGTATTATAAATGTGTAGGACCCGAGGGAGGTGCGATATTCCTCCGAAGAATGGCTTATCCCCCGGGTTCGTTCAGTGGTGTTTGTGGGCGAAGCTCCCACCCAAGCTGGAGATCGTTCCACCAAGGCTCGCCGACGCCATGAAGCTCCTTGTAAGCTCATAGGCCTGGTCCTTGGGTATTCCACTTTCGACAAGGGTCGAGTAGAACGAGGCCACCGATTTGCCCATCTTTGTGCCCTCCTGGCTGTCGTAAATGACCTTGGTGATCTTCTCGAGGAGCTCTGGAACGGTCTGCGACATCACTGTCATGATCTCCTTGAGAGACTCAGCATCCGGCATCTTATCGATTTCATTCATTGGGACACCTACCGGATCATTCCATAGGTGCGAAGATCAGCCCTCGCCTGCTCGGTCGTCAACCCTTCCATGCTGTCGGTCATACTCCGTCTCAGCTTCATGACTGGATGTAGAAATGGTCACAATACTTGGGTGATTTGAGCACTTGTGACCATCAACCGGTCACTTGAGGTTATCGGGACAATTGAGCATGAACCCTTGATAGGCTCTCCATATCGGGCGAGAATCAGGGACTATTCATCGATGCACCATGATTCTAGAAAGGATATTTATATTCACAAATCCAAGTCATAATGGGGATATCTTTGGATAAGAGGATACTCGCCATTCTAGTTGTGATCATTATCATAGTGGCGATCACCATCCCGATGGTCCTGCTTCTGGGGGAGGAAGATAAGAGGACCGAAGCCGTCATCCACATCAACGAGGTCATGTACGACCCGTTCGATGATGACGCCGGGAGTGAGTGGTTGGAGCTGTACAACCCGAGCGAAAGAGCGCAGGCCATTCAAGACTGGACAATCACCAACAGGACTCAGATAATAGCCGAACTACCCAACTGGAGCTTGCCGCCCGGTGCGTACCTGACAGTGTATCTAGGGGAGGGAACGAATGACCTGGACTTCTCCGATGGAGCTGGGAGCTATTTTGCAGGAACTCCATTGGTGTCGCTTAATAATACGATGGACGAGGTCGGAATCTTTGATGGTTCCTCGTTCTCCCCAAACCACATCATCGACTTCGTCTGCTGGTCCTCCCTTTCGGAGTACCAAGCTGATCCAGGGCATGGATACTCCGCCGCTGTTGAAGCGGGCATCTGGACCGATGGCGACTTCTTTGACATCGGTTTCCCCTCTGGAAATTCGATGGTCGCCGGTTTCTCAATAGGGAGGAACGCCGCATCGACGGACACGAACACGTCCGTTGACTGGGCGAGGAACGGGGGGAAGAACGCATACTTTGCCACCCCTGGAAAGGCCAATTCCGCCCCGTACTTCGACGCCAACGACAGCATCAAGCTGGTCCAGACCAAGGCCAACCTCTTCCTGATGGAATGGGGCTACGACATACTGGAGGCTAACCACACCACTATAGAGGACTTCTCCAGTGCGTCGAACACCAGCGTTGAGGCCAGACACATGTTCCAGGTGGACATGGGGAACGCCACCTCCAACCTTACGGGCGTGGGCAATTACCACTGGTGGAGGGTGAACGACACCCTGTGGCGCGACGAGATCGACCTCGCACTGGAAGTGGAAGGAGGATCGTCGTGGTTGAACCTGACATACGAACGATACTACTTTGACACAGGGCTGGTGCAGGAGATACATGAGGAGACAGAGTGCATAGAGAGTACCTGGGAGCCAGAGAACGACACCGAGGAAGAGCCCGCTCCGGTGGAGGAGGAACTGCACCTGGTCCAGGAGAGGTACGCCTCGGACAGTACCATGACGGTCACCCAGCTTGGTCTCAATCATTATAGGGTGAATACCAGCGACCTCCGTGAGCTGGACTTCAGGAACGAGACGCAGGAGATGGAGTTCAGCAAGGAATACCTCATAATTGAGGATGAAGAGATCGAGGCCTGGACGAACCTCACCATGACCTCTGACGTCCGTGACGACATGACCGTCTCCACCCATTACACCCAGATAACGGATGTAGGGTGGCACAGGGTCAACGACCTCGGCAACATCGAGACGGAGTATCACTCATACAACGTGTCCTACGGCGATGTCCACTACCAGATGGTGGACGAGGGGCACTTCACCATGCTGAAGGTGGCGGAGAACAGGTACGACATCAACTGGAGCGTTCCAGTGGAGACGGACGACCTGGTAGAGAACAACACCATGAATGTCGGTTCGACCGGCCATATCATCGTGGATGAGGTCGAGGGCGAGACCATTTACCGCGGTAACATCACCTCCAACGACTCCAACCTCACCCAGAGGTTCTGCATCGACGGTTACGAGAGCGTCATTGGTGGGGGCGTATGTGCCATCGCCGGGGGCTTGATAGGGTCCATATTCATCGGCATCGGAGCGGTCATTGGGGGTGGCGCAGGGGCGGCAGCCTGCGGAGCTGCTGGATACGCCGTGGAGAAGGCGAACGAGGAGGATACTGAGAAACCGACCATCGAGTTCGAGATCGGAGAATCGGGAAGCAACAAGGAGAAGGGCTGGATCAAGATCACGATAACCATTAGCGACAACGAGGGAGTTGACAAGGTCAAGTACGAATCACACTCCAGCAACCAGGGTAAGAACTGGTACAAGACCTACGACAAGGACGCCAAGACCAAGACCATCGAGAGGACTTTCAACAACCCCAAGTGCACCGAGGACTGGCGAACGGTCACCATCAGGGCTCAGGATGAGACGGGCAACACGGCGGTCGAGAGCAAGCAGATCAGGGTGCCCCCCAGGGACTGCACCCCCAACGTTAATAGCACCTCACCCGAGAACAAGAGCTGCTGTGTTCCCACCAGTACACCGATAGTGGTCGAGTTCTGCAAGCCCATGAACAAGACCTCGGCCGAGAACGCGATCATCATCTCACCCACCGTCGACTATGTCGTATCCTGGAGTGCCGACAACACCACCATCACCATGATCCCGGTGGGCGGTCTGGAAGCGGATACAGTTTACGAGGTGACTATAACCACCGAGGCGAAGAGCTGCGCGGAGAAACACCTGCTCGAGAACTACACGTTCTGGTTCGAGACTGTGGATACCATTGTGCCCAACGTCACCGTCCTCCATCCGCCCAACGGTACGGTCTTCGACGTCCCGATCATCGATGTGTTCGGCTTCGTGACGGACAGCAAGGGCATCGTCGAGGTCGGTTACCTGATAAGCTGGGACATGGGTGAGGAGAACATTTCCTCCCCGGTCGATCCACCAGAGACCAATTATTCATACAACTTCGCCGTGGAGCTGCATGTGGGAATCAACACTATCATCGTGTGGGCGTTGGACAACTCGGGAAACTATGGTGAAATGGAGATAACGGTGGTCTACGATCCGTCAGCTTAATCTCATATCGAAGACAAGAGCATTCGATCAATGCGCGCCTGGAGTACAGAGGCAGGGGATATCATCAGCGCTGACATTGGGCATGATAATAGATCATCCGAAGCCGTTTAGATCACTGGAATATGTGCACCTTGACCAGGGCACCCTTGTCCAGCAGGTCCACGTTGGGAGGTATCTGGATCCATCCGTCGGCGTAGGCCATGCTGGTGATCGTCCCTGATTCCTTGAACACCGGGAAGGCTTGGCCGTCCCTGATGACAACAGTGAGGAACATGTGTCTTCCCAGCTGGGCCGTGATCTTCTTACCCAGAGGGACCTCCACCACCTCGTACCTCTTGGCAGGCAGCCTAGCCATCTTTCGCACCGCGTCCACCAGGAAAATGTAGCCGTTGGTCAGGCAAGAGGTGGGATAACCGGGCATTCCGAATATGGGCACCTCTCCCAGCCTACCAAAGATGGTGGGCTTGCCAGGCTTGATCTGCACGCCGTGGAAGATCACCTCCCCCAGGTCGGCGACCACATCCTCCAGGACATCCCTATCGCCGGCCGAGCTGCCTCCCGACATCACGATCATGTCCGAATTCAACATTGACTCCTCGAGGACCTTTGTGAGCGAATGAATGTCATCCCCCACGATCGGATGGATGATCGGTTCGCAACCATTCTCCGCCAGTATCGAGTAGAGGGTGTGCGAGTTGATATCGAATACCTGACCCTCCTTGATCTTGGATCCCACGGGAGCTACCTCGTCACCCGTAGGTATCACGGTCACCCTTGGTCGAGCGAAGACCTTCACCCTTTCTCGACCGATGGCAGCGAGGGCACCCACCCTGGAGGGCACCAGATAATCACCCTGATGCAATACTGTAGCCCCGCTTTTAACATCCTCCCCCTGCTTGGAGACATGCGCAGAGGGGTACAGTGGTCCGAAGATCAGCACCTTGTCCCCTTCTCGATCGGTGTTCTCCACCTTGATGACCGAGTCAGCACCCTCGGGAAGCATGGCTCCAGTGGCGATCTGGATGCACTTTCCCCTCTCCACCTTGGTCCGTGGCACTTGTCCAGCATGGATCACGTCCGTGCACTCCAGGGACACGGGGCTGAACTTTCCCGCCTGGAAGGTGTCCTCCGCAATCAGGGCATACCCATCCATGGCTGCCCTGCTGTATGGAGGAATGTCCAACGGCGAGACGACATCCTCCGCTAGAACCCTATTGAGGGAGAGGTCCAACTCGACCTCTTCCACTCCGTCGAGAGGATGTATGGCCTCGTCCACTCTTTTACTGGCTTCCTCGAGGGAGATCAGGCTCCTCAGGGGCTTCACTTCTCTACCTCCAGCGCCATGTGGCCTATCTGGGGTATGATTATCTTCTCCATGGCCAGCCTTATAGCTCCCGTGGATCCCGGAAGGCATAGTATCACCTTCCCGGCCGATACTCCTCCCAGAGCCCGGCTCATCATGGCCGCTGGACCAATCTCCTGGTAGCTCAGCATCCTGAACAGCTCCCCGAAGCCCACTAGCTTCTTCTCCAGGAAGGGTTCCACCGCCTCGGGTGTCAGATCCTTCCGGGTAACACCTGTGCCGCCGTTAATGATGATGACCTTGACGTCCTCCCTCTCAATGAGGTCCCTGAGCTCTCGCTCGATCCCGATCAGAGTATCCGGTACGATTTTGTAGTAGACCACCTGGTGATTGGCCTCCCTTAATGCGTCCATTATAATGGGTCCCGAAACGTCCGTCTCCTTCGTGCGGGAATCGCTGACAGTCACCACCGCGCATTCCACATTCTCCTTCGCATGCTTCATGTGATTTTTGTGGCCCATACTATCCCTCCTTTCTCTTCTCTTCGACCCGAATGTCCTCTATCCTGGTCGAAGGGTACTGACCGTCCTCGTCCTTCTCCAAGTACTTGACCATATCCCAAATGGTCAGCAAAGCGGCGGACACTCCAACCAGGGCCTCCATCTCCACCCCGGTTTTGTAGTTCGCCCGTACGATGCACTCGCAGCGGATTCCATCACCCAGATCCTCGAAACCCACCTCGACCGACTCTATGGGAATGGGGTGACAGAACGCAAGGATACTGGGAGTGGCCTTGACCGCCTGGATGGCGGATATCCTTGCCGACTGGTACACGTCACCCTTCCTGACATTTCCGGATTGGACAGCCTCCATGGACCCCTCGCCCAGCATGATCCTTCCAGACGCGGAGGCCGTGCGACTGACCACCTTCTTCTCCGAAATATCCACCATTCCCTTCAATGCTCTCCCTCCACCCATTTCTTGCCGGAGGATGACGTCTCCCGTTTCCATATGGGCACCAGCTTCTTTATTCTCTCTATGATGAACCTCGCGGCCTCGAAGCACTCCGGTCTGTGCGCTCCCGCCGCGACGATTAGCACGATATTGTCCCCTGGAAACAGCTGGCCGACGCGGTGTATGATTGAGAGATCCTCCAACCCGTACTTTCTGATGGCCTGCTCTCTCAGCGATTCCAATTCTTTAGTGGCCATCTCTTCGTAGGCCTCTATCTCAATGCTCTCCGTCCTCTCATCCCCGTCTTCTCCGCGAACGACGCCGATGAAGGTGACTATGCCGCCCGTTCTGCTGGTGGTTATCTCCCTGCACGCCTCATCGATTGAAAAATCATCCTTGGTAACCTTGACCCGAGCCATAGTCATCCCCCGCTAACGGGTGGGAAGAAGGCGACCTCGTCACCCTCGATCAGGATGGGATCGTCCTCGACATACCGACCGTTGACGGCGACGAGAGCCCTGTCCCTGATCCCCTGATATCGATCATTCACCTCTTGGGTCAGGTCTCCGAGCCGGGAGCCTTCCTCCACTTCCAACCATGTCTCGCCGCTTCCAGCCAGCTCCCTGTAAGAGGCGAAGAACAACACCCTGATCCTCAATTGTCTGACCCTCCAGTAACCATTGAGATTCGGATGAGGGCTGATAATCGTTTCGGTCATTTGGGGCTTGATATGCATGGCTCGCAATCTTCGCTTCAGAATCCATGACGGGTGGTGGACGAGGACCGATAGGCACAGCAAAACATATTACCCCCAGTGTCTTTTCTTACGCGGGGATACTTTGAAAGATGCCCACGGCCGCGAGGTCACCAGCCTCAGGATATCGGTCACCCAGAGATGCAATCTGAAGTGCTTCTACTGCCACAGGGAGGGCGAGACCTCCCCCTCGGGCGAGATGACCCCTGAGGAGATAGGCAGGCTGGTGGCCATAGCCGAGAGCCTCGGCATGAGGAAGCTCAAGATCACGGGAGGAGAGCCCCTTTTGAGGGATGACATCGTCGAGGTGGTCAGCGCCTGTAACCCCCACATGAAGGAGGTGTCCATAACCACCAACGGCATCCTCCTGAAGGAGAAGGCGACCGATCTTCTCGAAGCGGGCATGGACCGGGTGAACGTCAGCCTGGACACCGTGGATCCCGATACCTACGGAAAGATAACGGGCGTGGATGCGCTGCCCAGTGTGTTGGCGGGGATCGAAGAGGCGGTCAGCGTAGGGCTGACCCCCGTGAAGCTGAACATGGTCCTTATGAAGGGAATAAACGAGGACCAGGTGGAACAGATGATCCAGCTGGCAGGAGAGAAGGATGTGATACTTCAAATAATAGAGCTCGAGACCTCCAGAGAAAAGATCAACTCCGGATTCTACTCCCGCCACCACTGCGACATGGGAGAGATAGAGGCATCCCTGCGATCAAGAGCTGAAAGGGTGGTCTCCAGGAAGATGCATCACAGGATGAAGTACTTCCTCCCCACGGAAGTTGAGGTCGTTCGCCCAATGCACAATGCGGAGTTCTGCCAGAACTGCAATCGTCTTCGAATCACTTCGGATGGTCTTCTCAAGCCCTGCCTGCTCAGCAGCGACGGGACATTGGATGTCCTTTCCCCTATGAGGGCGGGGGCCAGCGATCAGGAGATAGCAGAACTTTTCAAGCGAGTCATACAGAAACGGGTACCATACTGGGCCTGATTATTCCAGAGCCTGCATCCATTGGGGTAAAGAGTGCGGAATGCGTGAAATCCGGAGAACGACGAGATCCGAGTTCGGAAGGGGTAAGAATTAAGATTCTCAACGGATATGCACCTTCAAACATATCGGTGATTGAATGAAGAGAATAATAGCAGGCGTTGTTGTCGTCATGGCCCTCTCCACCATGTTCATTGGATGCCTTGGCTGGGGCGATGACACACAAATGCTATACATATACCACGCTGGCTCTCTCTCGGTCCCCTTCGATGAACTGGAGACGCTCTTCGAGGAGAAATATCCCAATGTGGATGTAAGGAGGGAATCTGGAGGTAGCGTTGCGACGGTAAGGAAGGTAACCGACCAGGGGAAGGAGCCAGATATAGTGGCCGTGGCCGACTACTTCCTGATCCCGGACATGATGTACGATGAATGGGCGGATTGGACGGTCCGGTTCGCCAAGAACCGTATGATCATCGCGTATACCGACCAGAGCCTCTACAAGGATGAGATCAACGCGACCAACTGGTACGAGATCTTCCAGAGGGACGGTATCAAGTACGGTTTCTCCAACCCGAATGATGATCCCTGCGGCTACCGCTCCCAGATAGTGACCTTGTTGGCAGAGGACTACTACCAGAACGACACCATATTTGACAATCTGATCGAAGCTCATTCCGCAATCACGGCCAACGGGTACAACATCACTGTACCCGAAACCGCGAACCTGAACATCGACACAAGCAAGATCATGGTCAGGAGCGCCGAGGTGGACCTGATGTCCGCGCTGGAAGCTGGTGAGATCGACTACCTGTACATCTACCAGAGCGTGGCTTCCCAGCACGAGGGGGTAGACTTCCTCGAGCTTCCCGAGGCCATCGACCTCAGCAGTGTGGACTACAAGGACGACTACGCGAAGGTGAGCATAACCTTGGCCAGCGGCGATGTTCAGGTGGGAACGCCGATCGTGTACGGGATCACTATTCCCGTCACTGTCAAGAA
>DATKXF010000019.1:0-6209 GCA_035529155.1 Methanomassiliicoccales archaeon
CCCAATGAATCGCGTTCATCGTCGCCTATCCCGGCTACAGGCTGACCTTCGATCAGTATCGTTACGTTCACCCCCCTAATCGAAGATCGGCATAGCCTATCCACTATGGCGGGATCGTCAATCTTATAAAGGGCCATTAGAATGGTTCTGGATGAAAAATCGATCTCCCTGATCAGTCTCTCCCTCCCGTCCACGGGAATAATGAATGGTTCCACGCCGTACCAACCAGAAGGGCAGGGAAGAGATGATCTCCCTGGGACCGTTGTTCTCCAATCTCCAGCATTGTCCATATCTGGATATCCCACCCTCTTTGCAGAATGGCCTTTGTTCAGCTTTGGGAAAGGTGACCCTTTCCAACCTTCACCAGAATATTCTGACGATCCGTATACGAAGGCGTCATAGAGATAATTCGTTGGAGAGAGGAGTAGCACCTCATCACCCTTGTCCGCCAGTCGGAAAGTGCCATTTGAAATTAGATATCTGCCGCCCAACTCGACCGCGTGGTCAAAGACTCCGATCAGTCCTAGGGAACTGATGTTGCTACAAATTACCAATGTTTTTCCTGCTCCCAGAGTCAGGCTGTCGCAAAATGTCACAGTACCTTCCCCATCGGAAAGTGAAATTCCTTTCAGATCCAGTTCATAAGCTCCATCATTTCTTATAGTAACGAACTCCACCGAGTAACTGGGGCATACCTCCAAGATTATTAGACCGGTAAGATTTTTCGAATCGCCTGAACTTACGCTTCCAAGGATATTATCATCATAACTCTCATTCAGAAGATCGCTGTCACTGAAAGATGACGGTTCGTTTTGATAGACAGGGGATGATGGGAGGCCGAGCTGAACAGTCGGGAAGATGAGGATGACCGTCAGGAAACAGCATAGGCCTCTCATCCTCACTAATAATTCATTGCCAAAGAAAAGGGGAGGGCTTACTGTTAGCCTCCAATTGAAATGAATCTCTAAAGGTACTGGATCAATTCTCTCAGCGCGCTCTTTATCGAGGATGCCTTGACCACGCCAGAAGCAAGAAGCACTCCCTCCGCCCCGAGCTCGATCGCAACCTTCACGTCATTGCCGGTCTTGACCCCAGCGCCACAGAGGACCTTGATGAAAGGATCCACTTCATGAACCGCTTTCACGGCATCACTTACCACTTCGGGCTTGGCCGTGGTCACTGATATATCCCCTCCGATAAGCTCAGGGGGTTCCACGGCAATGAAATCCGGTCCAAAAGGAGCAATATCTCTTGCAGTGTCGACCGTGTCCGCGCAGACAACAGTGACAAGGTCCAATTCCTTGCAGAGCGCGACCACCTTGGCGATATTGTCCAAGGAGACTGGATGCTCTGAGTGGTTTATCAGGGTCCCCTTCGCTCCGGCCGCCTTAACCATGCTGGGCGTTATCCACCCGGTTCGAGAACCTGGCGTAAAGGCATCAACGTGCTGGGCCAATACTGGGATGTCAACTAGAGAGGCGGTTGATGAGAGTTGTACCTGGGGTGGGCTCACAACTATGCTCACTCCAGATTCCTTTGCCACCTCTTCGCAGATTCCGGAGATCATAGCTCCTCGCGAGCCTTCGACCTCCTCGTAAGCCTTATAGTTGACGATGATCACGGGCGTTCTGAGCTTACTCAATGTCCTCGAACCTCTTGGTCAATTTCTCCAGGACTGCCGGTCTGGTCGTGTATTCCATCTCTTCTGGGGCGAGGATTGCAGGCATGAAAGGACCGTGTCCCCTCATGTATATGCTCATCTCGACTGCTTTTTGCCTTACGTTGTTCCAGACACTTCCCGCGAAGTAATCTATTGGGCGGTGCTCACCTGGTGGAGAATCTGGATCCTCGAGTCCTTGGAATTTTCCATTGGACACCTGCATTCCCAACGAGACCATTCTGGGAGGGCCGTCAAAGTATGATGGATCGGAGTCCGCCACAGAGCAAGGATACAATGCTCCATAGTGGGATCCACGCATCCATCCCGGTACCAGCATCGGGAACATGAAAGGTTGCAGTACTTCACCCACCGCCGGGAAGCCGCTCTGCGCCCTGACGATCATCACTGGATCATCCTTACCCACATATTTTCCTGCGGTGAGGTTCAGCTTGTCCGTGCTTACCACGGCTCCGACGCCAAGCTTCTCGTTCTTGCTCATCACCCTCTTGATCGCGTATCTCGTGGTGTCTCCGAGAAGGCTAAGGATGTCATATCCTTCCTCTGGAGAAGCCATAATTACCTTCTTGGAATTCACGACATCATGGATCTCGAAGATGTATCCCTCATGTGCCCGTGGATCGATTACCAGACCAGTAGTGGTGAATGGGTCCATGAAGATCCTGGTGAGCGGCAGTGAATATGCCGAGGGCTCGGTCTTATCGGCCATGAAGAACAGCAGCGGTTCCGCTCCCCTTTCCACGAACTCCATTTCTGCGGTTCCGGGACCAGCACCCTTGATGTTGCCGCTGAATGCGTCGGTCAGAATGTCCTGACCAGCCGCATACAGTTTCATCTTCTTGGCGAGCTTGGTGGCATCCATGAATGCATCCCAAGCCAACCCGTGAACACCACTGTCGTTCTCACCCCTTTCGTGGATCATGAACAGGTTGATGTCGTCACCAACTCTGGTCACGTAGAAATCGTTAATTGTGCCATCAGCCACCCCGTTCTTGAGAACCTCATAGCAGGCCCTCATCATATTGGGATGAGGACAGGTGTGTCCGGCAACAGAACCAACGTCCGCCTTGATTACAGACACAGTGACTCGGTCAGACATAGTCTTCCCCCTTTTATCGGGCCTGCTAATGGTCTCGACCCTATAAAAGATTTGATGTCGAGATTTGTCGGGCCAGTAAACCATTTCTTTTGCGGATGAAAAGCCGGAAGCTGAAATGTCGGGGAACTGGTGTTTCTTGATCTAGAATGTGTCGTGATTGATTGCAAAGATCAATATCCAACTGCCTTGTCCTCAGGAAGCTCATCCATCTCCAATATGACAATGGAGTCAGTCGGACAGGCTTCCATCGCCTTCAGGCAACATTCCTTGAGTTCAGGGGGAACCATGCCCTCTCCCCGCTCTCCGAGCCTGTACTTCTCCCTGATCTGCGAGATTCCGTCCTCGTCCTCTTCGAAGACCTCTGGGCATTCATCATTGTAGCACAGTCCGCACTCGCTACACTCTTCCTGATCAATTTCGATCTTGATGATCATGGATTATGATTTGGTGTACCCCATATTACTTTATTTCGTTCGATGAGCCTGCAATTTGAAAGATCGATAAGACATCGAATTCAGATATCTTTGAAGGGGGCAGGATTTGGTAATACATTAGAGAACATCTCCTGGTTCCCCCAATATTATATACCTGGCCCGAATATCACACCAACGGTGTACAGATGAGCGATCAGCCTGCCCTCAGAAACTCAAGGAACTTGACGGAGGAGGACTTCAACCAGGAAAGAGAATTCAGCGGATGGGTCCAGGACGTGCGTGCACTGGGTGGAATATCTTTCTTGATCCTAAGGGACAGATACGGTCTGATCCAGGTCGCCGCTCCAAAGAAGAAGGTCGATCCCCTTGTATTCGAGACCATTAATACCGTACCTAGGGAGTCGGTGGTAAGAATACTCGGCGAGGTCAAGGAGAGCAAGCAGGCAAAGATGGGCTGGGAACTGATTCCCTCTAGAATCGAGATTCTGAATAAGGCGGCCTCCCCTCTTCCAATGGGCGTGGTCGACAAGGTGAACGTCGAGGCCGACACGAGATTCAACCACAGATACATCGATATTAGAAGGCCCGAGATAAGGGCAGTCTTCGAAATCAAATCACTGGTGGTTGAAGCCATTGGTAGCTACCTTAGAAAGCAGGATTTCGTGGAGATCTTCACCCCCAAGATAGTTGCCTCTGGTGCGGAGGGGGGTGCAACCCTTTTTCCAATTCAGTACTTTGAAAGAAAAGCCTACCTGGCTCAGAGTCCTCAGCTCTACAAGCAGATACTGATGGCAACTGGTCTCGACAGGGTGTTCGAGATCTCTCCCGCATTCAGAGCAGAACCCTCCGACACTGTCAGGCATGTTTCCGAGTTCATTTCCTTCGATGGAGAGATGGCGTACATTTCTTCTCAGAAGGATGTACTGGCAACCATTGAGGGCTGCATGCAGCACATCATCAAGAACGTCAAGGAGAACGGAAAACACTACCTAGAGATACTTGAGACCGATATATCCGTCCCGAGGACCCCCTATCCGATCATACCTTACACAGAGGCCGTCGACATGCTGTCTTCTGAAGGAAAGGAGATCGAGGAGATGGGCGATATAGACACCGAGGGGGAGAAACTCCTTGGGGACATAATGATAGAAAGGGGGTATGAGATGTACTGGATCATCGAATATCCGGAGGTGTCCAAACCGTTCTACATCATGGAGAAGGACGGTACACCATATTCCTACAGCTTTGACCTCGATTACAGAGGGCAGGAGATATCATCCGGAGGTCAGAGAGAGCACAGGTACGATAGGTTGGTGGAAAGGATGAAGAAGAAAGGCCTAGATCCGGACTCGTTCCAATTCTACCTGAACGCCTTCAACTATGGTATGCCACCTCACGGAGGTTGGGGAATCGGTTTGGAGAGGGTTGTGCAGAACATGCTAGGTCTGCCCAATATCAGGGAAGCTATCATGTTCCCTCGTGACAGAAATCGTCTGGAACCCTGATCCAGTTTCGAAAGCTTAATCAATGAATCAATTCCCTTTCCATTCGGATGGGAGACGTCTACGAACGAGAACTCAAAGCCATTCTCTGTGGGGATGAGAAGGCACTTAAGAAGATGGTCAAGACCTGTAGCGAAGAAGAAACCCAGGGATATCTGTCCATCAATAGAAGGCCTTTCATGGTCGTGAGAGCAGCTGGCTCTTTGGGCATAGATCTAGTAGCGATCTGGGGCGACTTGGCCCTTCCCATCGAGGTAAAGAGCTCGAAAAGTAGAGTTCTGTGGTTCAGCAACAGCCAGAGGTTAGTGGAACAGGGCGAGATGTTTATTGAAGAGTGCTCAAGGGCAGGGTTGATACCTGTCTACGCGTTCCGTTTGAAGGGATATCGTGGAGATCCCTGGAGGGTATTTGCCCTTCCCATCAATGAAGTGGGCGGAAGGCTTGGTCTCGTTCAGAGAAAGTTGCCCAAACCGGATGAGAGCAATAAAGGTAATTTTATCATGAGGTGGGAGAATGGTATGAAGCTCAGCAAGATGATAGAATATCTAGTAGAACTGAGCTCACCCCTTGGAGAATAGGTCAGGCGAGTATACCATGGATCTCGGCAAGTTAAGGATGAATCTTAGTGGTTGGATTCGAAGCCTTGGACCATGGCAGAAAATCGCCCTTCTACTTCTGATCGTCATCATTTATTACGGGACGACGATCGCTGTCCACAACTTATATCTTATGGATTGGTTCACGGGATGGGCGGGTCCTTCACCTGATCTCCCTGTCTATCAGGAGAGGGCCCAGAACATCTTGGATGGAATGATACCCTACAGGGACTTCTATGCGGAGAGTCCACCCATCATCAACTACCTCCTGGTGCCGCCCCAGGGTTTGGGGGGCGAGGGTTGGATATACGCAGCCTATTTCTCGTTCTTTACATTCTTGACCGGAGCTGTCATGTATTTGGTCCTTAGGCGATTTGACGAGCATCTTGCATTCGTGTCTGGCGTGCTCTTCGTTCTCTCGCCATTTGCATACTTCGAGTCAACATGGGGAATACAGGATGAATCTATCGTGGTGTTCTTCTTCATCCTACCGCCACTGCTGATTGTGGCCAAGCTGGTTCGTGAGGCGTCCGTGTCCCTTGGCGTGGGCATCATGACCAAGATGCTTTCTGTGATCATGCTTCCACTAATATTCCTTGAGAAGCGGCCGCTCAAGAAGCATCTTGAACATTTCCTGCTGATCGCCCTGACAGTATTCCTCATTTCTTTACCGTTCCTCATCATCTGCCCTGAGGAATTCCTCAAGTTCCCTCAATATTACTGCCTGGATGTAGATGGAGCAGTGGTGGGTGGAATGTCATTCTGGCACTTCCTTGAGGAAGGTGGGTTGAAGATCCCCGGAGAGGTCAGCATGATAATCACGGCCGCTGCATTCCTGGTAGCGATCTACTACGTCTACAGGAAGCGCATTCCGATCTGGCAATCATCCCTCATACTTGT
>DATKXF010000020.1:0-2087 GCA_035529155.1 Methanomassiliicoccales archaeon
CGACTGACACCACATACCCTGGAGGTGCATGGAAGATCCGAGGTAGGATCGAGGTCAAGGTGGTGTCCAAACTTCTCCAGAGGGAGCCCGAGAAGGACGATGAGATGCGTTTGTTCTTCCCTCATGTCAACGATCTAAGGAAGGTCCTTCCCACCGCCACCACGGTGCTCTACATGCCATAGGCAGTTTCGCACCACCCCCCACAAAGACTTATTCGATCTTCAACCTAGGATATCACATGCCCAGGGTTGGTGCGGCGGATCTTCCACTGCACGGCGGAAATGCACCAAGATGGCTCTTCACGAGGATGGTGGATCTAGCGTCCGCCATATCTGATGTGATGATTCTTGAGTACGGCACCAGGGAGTACTTGCGCCGCCTTTCGGATCCATTCTGGTTCCAGGCGTTCTCCTGCGTGCTCGGGTTTGACTGGCACTCATCCGGTACGACAACCGTCACCTGCGGTGCACTCAAGGAAGCGCTCAGGGGAAGCGAGGACATAGCGGTCGTTGGGGGCAAGGGAAAAGCCTCGAAGACCGCCATCCAGGGCATTGAGGACTGGTCGGATTCCAAGGGGATCTCGGTGGACATCGAGAAGAGGATGGTCCGATCATCCAGAATGAGCGCGAAGATCGATAACGCCGCCGTGCAGGACGGTCACCAGCTCTATCACCACAGCTTCCTTTTCGACGAGAAGGGTGACTGGGCGACCATCCAGCAGGGGATGTCTGATCTTACTGGATACGCCCGAAGGTATCACTGGTTCTCCGGCGATCTGAAGGAGTTCGTGGAAGAGCCCCACTCCGCCATTCTCGGCTCGAGAGAGGAGGATGTCCTGGATATGACCTCAAGGATCAGTCGGGACTCAAGAAAGATATCAGTCGACCTGATCAACGATGGTCCAGAGCATCTGAAGCGCGATGTGGTCTCAATCGAGAAAGGGCAGACCACGCTGTACCAGTGGAGCGGTCAAAAGGAGGTCAGGTTGAAGATGCCCAGGGGCATCAACTGGAACGCCATGAGGAAGGCATACGAGTTCTCACCCACTAATTACGAGGAGCTGCTGGAGGTTCCAGGGATCGGTCCCTCAACGATTCGAGCGCTCGCTCTGATCGGAGAACTCGTGTACGGAAAGGAGCCATCATGGAAGGATCCGGTCAAGTACTCCTTCACGGTAGGGGGAAAGGACGGCGTTCCGTTTCCCGTTGATCGTAAGGCAATGGATCGGTCCACTGAAATACTGAGGGAAGGAATAGAATCTGCTAAGATGGGCTCGAAGGATAGATTCATGGCTGTAAAGAGGTTGAGAGAGTTCGTTCCACCTGACATTGAAATTGGCTAGAAAACGAATCTAGCCATTTATGTCCGATGTCCCAAATACTTATCTTGGGTTCTTCTAATAGTATCATGGGGAAGAGATGAGAAGGATCTATCCTCTGATCATAACCGTGTTCATGTTGACGATCTGCCTCAGCGGATGTTTGGGTTCAGAGAACAATACCGAGGACGATTTGACAGTTGACAGTATCATGCAAATGATGATCGATGAAGGGGATTTTCCAGCTAATTGGCATAAGGGTGGCGAGGGCATATATGGCTGGCCTAGTAACGTATGGCTAGGCCAAGATTTCCGAGAATCCGCCTATAGAGGGTTCACTCATTACTACGATAATATTACTTCAATTGATGGTGTGATTCTATTAGACATGTTCAGCTTCATTTCCGAAGAGAAAGCGATTGATCTCTATAACCACAGATATGATTCTGAGATTAGTGAAGGTTCGACTGTCAATAACGTCAATCTTGGAGATGATGGTTTTAATCATTCCAAATATCTCTATTCTCACGGTTACTTCATTCGAGTTGGACTCTTTTGTTTCAGTTTCTATTTCAGCCTTTCTCCGGGATCGGTTGAATATGAGGGCTGGTCTGAAGACATAGTCAAGAAACAAGTAACCAAGATCAGGGAATTGCTTCCCTTCTGGCCGGGATACGAAGACCCAGTTTGTCACCTAGAAATCGAGGCAGATTCTCTTTACACTCCTTCAAACGTCACTTTCATAATGAAAGCCAGTGAAGGTGATGGG
>DATKXF010000021.1:0-6800 GCA_035529155.1 Methanomassiliicoccales archaeon
TCTTGGGGAATTGAATAACGGGACAAGTCACACTGTTCAGGTGTCCCTCATCATCCTAAAAACTCCATTTTGACCCTGTATTATCACGATGAAAGATCTTTTTTGAAATGGGTCATCAATCTTCAAGGAAAATGAAAAAAAGTGGGAGGGGGTGACTCCCCAACTCAAATGATGGGACCGCTTCTAGGTTCATTCTTCAGGTGTGTCCCCAGAGTACTGGTGAGCCCACTCGTACTGCCAGGACCACTCATTCTGGTTCTGCACCTGGTCCCCGCCTAGGGTTTCTACATCTCCTTCACATCCGTTCTGGTTGCTGTTCTGGTACTGGTATGACCCCTGGTACTGATTCTGTGCCATATCGCCATCCCCGCAGAGCTCTAGGTTCTCGCAGCAACTTCCGTCACGAAGTTGATCCCTGGTCATGTTCTGAGTCTGGTCACAATCACCGTTTCCCTGAGCCGCCATTAGGCTATCGCTGGCGAGCTCCTGACATTCGCAGCAGCTTCCATCTCGAAGTCGCTCCTTGGTCATGTTCTGAGTTTGATCACAATCACCGCTCCCTTGAGCCGTCATTTGGCTATCCGAGAGTGCTGACGTGGAGGAAACCCCGTCGGCAGAAACCACGGAAACACCGATGATACCGATGACGGCAACGACCCCCAATATGGCGAGGATCTTGGTGGTAACGCTTGTCATTTATGCACCTCCATCGACGCGGTTTTCCCGCATCACTATCTCTCTCGACTGTGTGAAAAAGCCCTTGAATATTCCCTTGAAAGGAGTGAAAAGCATTTCATTGAGATGAAAAAATGCATTGAAAAATGCATCAATGAATTAATATGTCCAACATGTTATTAGGGTGCGGCTCATTCACGATCAATGTCAATTCGCACCTTGTTGGTCATGCCGTGCCTCTCTTTCACGATAAGACCCTTATCTTCAAGACGGTCAAGGACCCGGGTGACCTTCGCGTTAGACATCTTCGTCTTCTCGATCAGATCCTTCTGCAGCGACTCTCCCCCCGCATCCTTCAAAGCGAGGAACATCCTTCTCTCATCACCATCAAGCAAGCGGAGAACAAGCCCTTCAACCTCTTTCCCATTGGATGCCTCTCCTTTGGAATCGGACCTGACCCCAATTGTATCGGATGCGGTAGGAGGAATGACATCCTCTCCGACCCTCTCAAGCCTGGTTGATGTTACGTGATGGTTTTCGCCCAGAGTGGCGTATGTTACTCCCAACCCCAAAAGAAATGCTCCCGCTATTCCAAGAATGATGTTCTCCAAGCCATACCAGATGTAGCTGTCGCCCCCACCCTGATGTCCTCCGCCCACTTGGTAGAATATCAGGGATACCGCGATCATTATGATCCCTGCCAGAATAGTGATGGTGGATATGATCATCCGCTTGCGAGGTCCTTTCTTTGTCATGTACCTACCTAATATGAGGAAACGCCCTTTTCAGATTTGCGGGACAACACACAAGATTGGATACTCCCTTCCTCGATCATTGGTCCCTCTCTTTTATTGAATAATCTTTGACACCAAGCGAGGAGGCGATCTTATTGAGAATCCTTTCCTCGTCCTTGCTGATGACTACACCTCCGATACCCATGAATTCGTCGGTGAGAAATGCATTGGCCACCTCCTCCCCGATGAAGAGTAACCATCGTTTGAATCCCTCTGTCTCCTCCCGATCAGGATTCCTAGCAAGTATTGATGACGCATTCTCGCATAGCTTGACGGTCTCTTCATGGTAGATCGCCCTTCTTTTGCGAAGGCTGCGATGCCATCCTTCCCGTTTTCTCTCAGATTCCGCGAGAGGGATTATCTCATGGACAAGTTGGTTCTCGATAAATCTGTCGCTCAGGTCTGCGATGGCGTCCCTCATGACCTTCATTTCCTTGCGTGCTCCGAAGAACCTGGTAGTACTGGCTATCATCACCGCATGTCCGATCCTACTTGGAAGTTTCGCAAGCAATTCCCAGTCCGCATCACTGTAATCCTCTTTGCCGCTCAAACGGTCACCTCTCCCGTGTCATCGAAGGGAATTATCTCTGCCACCCTCCCCTTATACTGGGTCATGTACAGATCATAGTAGAAACCCCTTCGATCCATCAGCTCCTCGTGAGTTCCGCGCTCCACGATCTCTCCTTTATTGATCACAAGTATCTGGTCCGCATCCTTGATGGTACTTAGTCTATGAGCTATGACGAAACTGGTCTTTCCTTCCTGCAGGTTATCAAGCGCCTCCTGGATTGCCTTTTCGGTTCTTGTGTCCACGTTGCTCGTGGCCTCGTCCAGGATGAGCATTCGAGGGTTGGCTACCATGGCACGAGCTATGGTGAGTAGTTGCCTCTGACCCTGACTGAGATTGCTCCCTCTTTCGCTTAGCACCGTTTCATAAGCATGGGGCAACCGGGTAATGAACTCGTGGCAATTGGCTCTCTTGGCCGCCTCTATGCATTCCTCGTCAGTAGCCTCTTCCCTTGCATACCTCAGGTTGTTCATGACGGTGTCCGAGAACAGGAAAGCTTCCTGCAGCACCACTCCAACCTGCTTCCTCAGGCTCTCCTGCGTCACCTCGTACACGCTCTGTCCATCGATGAATATGGATCCGCTGTCTATGTCGTAGTACCTAGTGAGGATGTTGATGATGGTGCTTTTCCCAGCTCCCGTGGGGCCGCAGAGGCCGATCATCTGGCCCGGCTTAGCCTCGAAGCTGTTCTTCTTCAGAATTTTCCTTCCAGGAATGTATGAGAAGTCGACCTCCTCGAAGACCACATGCCCCTCAACAGGCTTCATTGACAAGGTGTTGGGGCTGTCAGTTATCTGCGGCTTCTCATCCATGATCTTGAAAACTCTGCCGGCTCCAGTAGCTGCCGAGATTATGTAGTTGTAGTTGGCAAATATGCTTATCAGAGGGAAGATGAATAGAAGCGTGAGCGAAAGGAAGCTGGACAGGGTGCCAACGCTGATAATATCCCTCATCACGAAGACCGAGCCTATGAGGCCCACTATGGCAAGGTCCAGATAGGTGCTCATCACGGTCAACGGGTTTATCACCAGAGAGAGTATCTGAGCTTTGGCTCCAGTATTCCTGACCTTCACACTTGCATCTTCCAAGGTATCTGCAGCTTGGTTCTGCTGCCTGTAGGCGATGACTGTCCTCTCCCCATCCAGGGTCTCCTCCATTATTCCATTGAGATCGGCCAAGTTGTTCTGGAGTGATGCGAATGCTGGACCCGCGAATTTGCTCAGGAACCAGACCAGACCGAGGATCAGAGGTATCACCAATAATGCTATGATGGCGAGTTCCCAGCTGAGAACCACCATGGACACCACTGAGATCACCAGCATGAAAGCCCCAAGTATCAGAGTACCGATCGGTGCCTGGTACAGGGCGGAGATGGTATCCATATCATTGGTGATCCTACTCATCAACTCCCCTATAGGCTGCCTGTCGAAGAAGTTGAGCGACAGTGTCTGGATGTGGTCGAATAGCTCCTTCCTAAGCTGGTACAGGGCCGTCTGGGTGATGTCCGCCAACCATCTGTAGGCTATGAAAAGCGTGATGAATGACACGATGGCGGCAATCAACATGTACAGGGCGGTTGTCAGGAGGGCATCCTTGTCCATGACGGTGGTAAGGTTCTCGATCGCCCTTCCAAGGAGAACGGAGATCGAGAGGAAGGATATGGCCCCTATGAAGAAGAGCACTACTACCCCAGCAAGTTTTGTCTTCTTGATCGTGAGATATCTGAGCAGCCTTACCATGGTCTCCATCCTGGAGACGCTGACCTCATCATGACCGCTCGCTCCAGTAATATCCAGGGTCATGTCAGATCATCCCTCCTGAGTCCACCCAGCTGGGACTCGAATATTTCCCGGTAGAGCGGGCTCGAAGTCATGAGTTCGGCGTGGCTTCCAAAGGCCACCATCTTACCGCCGTCCAGAAGAACGATCTTGTCTGCATTGAGCACCGTGCTTATCCGCTGGGCGACCACCAGCTTTGTGGTGTCCTTCAGCAATTCGTCCAAAGCCGCCTGGATCCTGGTCTCGGTTGCCACGTCCACGGCACTGGTGCTGTCATCAAATATCAGTATCCGGGGCTTTACGGCGATCGCCCTGGCAATCGACATCCTCTGTTTCTGTCCTCCAGAGAAATTGGTGCCCCTCCTGGCGACCCTCGCGTCATATCCTTCCGGTATTGCCGAGATGAAACCATCGGCGTCTGCGGCTCTTGCCGCCTCTTGAACCTTATCGTATATGGCCTCTGGCCTGCCAAAAGAGATGTTACCTCCAACTGTCCCGCTGAAAAGGACAGTCTCCTGAAGAGCGATTCCCACGATCTCCCTTAGCCTCTCTTGGGACATATCGCGCACGTCTATACCATCTATCGTGATCCTTCCCTCTGTAATGTCGTAGAATCTGGGGATGAGGTTGACCAGAGTGGATTTACCTGCTCCGGTTGCGCCCAGGAATGCAACAGTCTGTCCTGGTTCAGCGACCAGGTTGATGTTACTGATAGATTCTCTACCATTAATTCCCTCATAGCTGAAGGAGACATTCTCGAAGACGACTCTCCCTTCGATATTGGATGGATCCATCGGTATTGGACTGAGCGGGTCCTTGATATCGGGCTGGATATCTATGAGCTCGCCCAGCCTTGCCGCCGAGGCTTCCGCGGATGTGATCTGGGGAAGCACTATGGAGAGTATCCAAAGCTGAGCCAATATAATGAAGAAGTATTGGCTGAATGCTATCAACTCTCCTACATTGGTGGTTCCACCATCGATGATCTCCACGCCGCCAAACCATATCACCATGGCTGTGGCCACGCCCAAAATCACGAAGATGGACGGAATGATTAACGCCACTGAGCGGAGGGGTCTTATAGATGCAGCTTTGACCGCTTCATTGACACCATCGAACCTCTTCGACTCGTATTTCTCCCTGACGAAGGACTTGACCACTCTGATACCTGCCAAATCTTCTTGGAGAATGTTGTTGAGGTCGTCCGTCTTCTCCTGCCTCGCCTTGTATTGCTTCTGCAGGAGATATGCGAGGCCGCCGAGTATCAGCCCACCGGCTGGAATAACGAACAGGAATATCCAGACCAGGCTGGGGCTGTTCAGCCAGACAAGGATCACCGCCACGATTATCTGGAAGCCGGCCGCCAGTAGGAATCTCATAGATAGCTGCACAGCCTGATTGATCTGGTAGATGTCGTTGGTCATGCGGACCATGAGCTCTCCTGTTGGATACTGGTCCAGATTCTTGAAGGAGAATTGCTGGACTCTTCGGTACACCCTGGTCCTCAGGAAGTTAGCCGATCCTTCAGCGAAAAGGACCGCAAGGACCAGGTTCAACATGGTGAATATACCAGAAATGAAGGCGAAAAGTATCATCAAAAGCGCACTATCCAGGACCGCGTTCAGATCTCCCTCGACGATACCGTTGTTGATGATCTCGGAAACCTGGGCCGGTATCAGCATAAGGAATATTCCAGCCAGAAGGACGAACACCTGGGAAATGACAAGGGATTTCCATGCTTTGCGATAGATCCCCATCATCCTCAGCAGTGCCGGAAAGAAAGCCACTTCCATCCACCCCCAGACTGCCCCGCCCTCCTAACCCCATATGGGAGTGCGTCTTGGTCTCAAAGGGCATAGTCTGGAGTTTATAATATAATTATCTACGGAATTGGATACTAGGACATCAGCATCAGAGTTGGCAATCGCCACAATCCTGGAGGGCACATATCTCGTTGTCCACCCTCCACCTCAGGGCCCACCGCTTGATATCCTTGATTATGTCAATGGCTTCCTTGCCGCATTCAGTGAGCGTGTACTCTGCCTTTATCGGAAAGGAGGATGAATCGACATTCTTACCTATCAGCCCCTCTTCCTCCAGTTCCTTAAGGCGAGTGCTCAGTATCTTGGGCGTGATATCATTGAGGCAATCCTTCAGTTCGGTGAACCTCCGTGAACCGCCTCCTTTGTAGAGTTCCAGAAGTATCAGCAAAGCCCATTTTCTCCCGAGATACTCCACGGTCCTCTGTACAGTGCACCCATGGTTCATGATATCGTCGAAGAAACCTACCAGTATTTATACGTTAGTATATAATGTATACTTAATATCATTATGATACAATGGAGGAATGAGATGTTCTGTTTCCAGTGCGAAGAGACCCTCAAGGGTGAGGGTTGCACCAAGCGTGGAATCTGTGGTAAACCAGCAGAGGTTGCCGAGCTTCAAGATATGCTTATCAACACCTTGAAAGGCATGGCGTATAGAACCGAAGTCTCCAAGGCACATTACGATCTCGAAAAGATTGATGCCCTTATCATTGATAGTCTATTCTCCACTATTACCAATGTGAATTTCGATCCATTACACTTCCAGAAGGCTGTTGATGAAGCACTGCCCCTCAGGGATTCGATAATAGTGGATGAGACCGATTCATTGCCGGAAGCCTGCACATGGACCCCGAGCGGTCCCGAGGATATCCAGGCAAGGGCATTGGAGGTCGGAGTGCTTTCCACCGATAACATCGATGTCCGCTCTCTCAGGGAGCTATTGATCTACGGAATCAAGGGAATCGCAGCCTATTACCATCACGCCTCGGTCCTCGGTTACGAGGATCCCGAGGTCAAAGCCTTCATCAGAAAGGCCCTTGCCTCCACACTCAAGGAGTTGACCGTGGATGAGATGACCGCCCTGGTTTTTGAATGTGGCACCATGGGCGTTAGGACAATGGCCCTTCTCGACGAGGCCAATACCTCCACTTACGGAAAC
>DATKXF010000022.1:0-2168 GCA_035529155.1 Methanomassiliicoccales archaeon
CCATATCGACGGTCCCCAGGTTCATGAGCCGGTCGATCGAGGTAGAAGAGATTCTCTGGGGCAATTTGACATAAGCATTGTCCTTGCCCAGAGACCTGGTCAGAATGGGTCATACCTCCCTCAGCACAGATGGCAGCTGGCTCCAATGGGCCAATAAGATATATGTATTGCACTCGATAAATAGATGATTCAGAGGATTCGACGATCAATCCTGTTGACGCTTACATCATTATATTCGACAGTCTTTATACGGGACGGGCCATACCAAATAGCCGATAGTAGAGGAAATCGGATGTCCATCATCAGTTGCCAAGAACTTACAAAGACCTACATCACAGGAAATATCCGAGTGGAAGCCCTGAGAGGAATCACCCTGGAGATCAAAAAGGGGGAAATGGTGGCTATCATGGGCCCATCCGGATGTGGAAAGACCACCCTCCTGAACTGCCTATCAGGCCTTGATGAGGCTACCTCGGGGAGGATCTGGGTGGAGGACATCGACCTTACCACACTCGACGACAATCAGAAGACCAATTTCCGTGCCCACCGAATGGGTTTCGTTTTTCAATTCTACAACCTACTGCCGGTGCTTTCCGCTACCGAAAACGTGGAGCTTCCCCTGCTAATATGTGGGTCTAAAGACGGAGAGGCCAGGAACAAGGCTCAGCAGCTGTTAGAAAGGGTCGGTCTTAAGGAAAGGGCAACACAGCGGCCAGCCTCCCTTTCTGGCGGAGAAAGGCAAAGGGTCGCTATTGCCCGTGCCCTCGTCAACAATCCCGCAATCGTGTTCGCCGATGAGCCCACCGGCGATCTGGACAAGAAAACCGCAGAAGGTGTTGTCTCACTGCTAAGGCAGTTGAACAAGGAGCAGGAACAGACCTTTGTCCTCGTCACCCACGACCCCGAGGTGGGCGCAAGCTGCGACAGGATCATCCACATGAGGGACGGACTCATAATGAACGATGGCGGAACAGACGAGATACCTCAGGAAATCGAAGAAATGGGGTGAGACTGTGACGCGCTTGGGGACGGCCATCGTTTCTCTTATCCTTGCCGCACTCTTCATCGTTGCTCTTCTCACGCTGTCCGTTCCCGACGCCCTTTTGATTGGCATAGGCCTAGTCGTTGTATTCGTTCTGCTCGATGCCCGCAGGAATCGCGTTCTTTTCTTGATGGGAAGGCGCAACATCCTCAGGAGGAAGGGCACAACCGTTCTCGTGGTGTTCGGGCTTATGGTGGGAACCGCCATTATCTCGGCATCGTTCGTGGTAGGAGACACCCTGGACAACATGATCATAGGGGAGACGACCAAGGGAAGCGCGGGGGTTGACTTCGTGATCGAATCTCCTGGTGAGCAAGGCACTAGACTGTTCAACGATTCTGTCATAACCTCGCTCGAGAGTGACCTTACGGGCATCGATAATATTCAATTCGTCCAATCTTTCGTGGAGTCCTCCGCTGCCGTGCTCGACAACGAGACCCAGCTCTCCAATGCCGGTGTAAGGTTCATGGGGCTTACCTCTGGTCTCATTTCATCCTATAGACTCATCGATCAAGGCGGAGAGCCGATCTCCAGCGTGCCTGTGGAGGGGGAGGCGTACATCAACGAGAAGCTCGCAACGGAATTGGACGCCGCAGTGGGGCACCACCTCACACTGTTCACCGGGAACATTAGTTTGAACCTCGTTGTACAGCGCATAGCGAAGTATGAGCAACTGGGCAGCTTTGATCTGGAACCTCACGTCTACCTCGACCTTACCACCGCGCAGAATCTCACGGGTTACCCCGATCACAAGAATATTCTGTTCGTTTCGCTAGTAAGCCACCAATCATCTGACATCGACAAGGCCAGAGAGGACATCAACATGACTTTACAGGCGTACCAGGCGGAAGGGCTCAAGATCACTGAGGACAAGCAGCAATCGATAGAAGATGGGTTGGAGAACATGGCCACCTATACCAGCCTCTTCTTCATGCTTGGGTCCTTCTCCGTCATAGCCGGCATCGTTCTCATTGCCAACATCTTCACCATGCTGGGAGAGGAGCGCAAGAGCGAGATGGGCATTTCACGGGCGATTGGTATGAAGAGGTCCCACCTTATTCGCATATTCACCTATGAGGGGATGCTGTATGCGGCCATGGCCGCAGGGATTGGTACCCTGGCCGGA
>DATKXF010000023.1:0-14320 GCA_035529155.1 Methanomassiliicoccales archaeon
ACCTCTGCGACGGCTGCGGCATCTGCGAAGGCCAGTGCGAGTACAAGGCCATCGAGATAGTGAATGTCCAAGGCAAGGAGGATGAGAAGATAGCGGTGATCAACGAAGGTCTGTGCAAGGGCTGTGGCTGCTGTGTAGCGGCCTGCCCGTCCGCGGCTATGGAACAGCGCGGCTTCAAGACCGAACAGATGATCGCGATGATCGACGCGGCTCTTGAGGAAGGTGACTGAACATGAGCACACAGACAGCCGTTGTCGCGCAGGAGCAGGAGGAGTGGGAGCCCAAGATACTGGTCTTCTGCTGCAACTGGTGCTCCTACGCCGGCGCGGACCTTGCGGGCGTCAGCAGGCTGCAGATGCCCCCCAATTTCCTGGTAATCCGTACAATGTGTTCTGCTAGGGTAGACGTGGAGTTCGTCCTGGAAGCTTTCGCCAAAGGTGCGGACGGCGTTCTGGTGGCTGGATGTCACCCCGCCGACTGCCACTACATCGGCGGAAATTACCGCACCAGGAGGAGGATAGCGCTACTTAGAATGTTGTTGGAACAGTACGGATTTGATCCAGGCAGGCTAAGACTAGAGTGGATTTCCGCTTCAGAGGGTGAGAAGTTCCAGAAAACGATAAAGGAGTTCACCGAGACCATCAAGGATCTCGGCCCGAACCCCATCAAGGAGGAGTAATCCGCTCGGAGGTGAGATGAATGAGCGACAAAATTAAGATAGCACAATACTGGGCGGCTAGCTGCGGCGGCTGCGACGTCGCACTACTCGACATCGATGAGCGTATCCTTGGTGTCGCGGAAATAGCCGACATCGTATTTTGGCCCATTGCGGTGGACACCAAGCTGAAGGATGTGGAGGCCCTGCCTGACGGCTACATCACCACCACATTGTTCAACGGTGCCATCAGGAACAGTGAGAACGAGTACATGGCCAAGCTGCTCAGGAAGAAGTCAAAGATCATGGTGGCCTTCGGTTCATGTGCTTGCTTCGGCGGCATACCTGGACTGGCCAACATCACCTATGCGGCCGACATCATGGACTATGTCTACAACAAAATCCCATCGATGGATAATCCTGAAGGAACACTCCCCCAGGTCCACTATCATGCCCCGGAGGGCGATCTAGAGCTCCCCGAGATGTATGATACCGTGAAGACTCTCGAGGACTTCGTTGATGTGGACTACTTCATGCCAGGCTGTCCTCCGACCGTTGACAGGATCAACGAATTCCTGGACGCTGTGGAGAAGCACGTGAAGGAGGGTGCGCCACTTCCTCCAAAGGGAGCGGTCATCGCCTCGCAGAAGACCCTGTGCGATGAGTGCGGCCGAAAGAAGGAGTACAGGAAGCTCGAGAGGGTCTATCTTCCACATGAGCTTGATGAGATCGACCCCGAACTCTGCCTACTGGACCAGGGCATCATATGCATGGGCCCGGCCACCAGGGCGGGATGTGGGGCGAAGTGCATCAACGTGAGCCAGCCATGCAGGGGCTGCTTTGGTCCCACCAGTGCGGCACTGGATCACGGAGGCAGCATGCTCTCGGCCCTAGCATCGATCTTCAAGATCGACGACTCGGAGACTAAGCTCTCCGAGGAGCAGATCGTGGAACTGATGTCCAAAATCAAGGACCCACTGGGTACCTTCTACGAGTACACTATGCCAGTGGGACTGATCAAGCGGGCTGTCCGTGAGAAGAGGAGGTCGAAGGCATGAGTCCCGAGATTTTCGATACACCAACTAAGGTCGAGTCCAAGAGGATCACCATTGATCCGCTAACCAGGCTCGAGGGTCACGGGAAGATAGAGATCTTCCTCAACGACGACGGAAATGTTGAGAACGCTTATTGGCAGATTCCTGAGCTGAGGGGATTCGAGCGCTTCTGCATCGGTAGATCGGTGGAAGAGCTCAACAAGATCACCTCGAGGCTCTGTGGGGTGTGTCCCGGTGCTCATCACATTGCTTCAACCAAGGCGCTTGACGGCGTCTACAACGTCGAGCCTACAGAAACCGGCCACAAGCTAAGGGAGCTGTTCTACCAGGCCCACTACGTCCACAGCCACATTGCGCACTTCTACGCTCTGGCCGCACCGGACTTCGTTCTGGGGCCAGCGGCACCCGTTGCCCAGAGGAACATCCTCGGCGTGGTTGGAGCTGTGGGAGTGGATATCGGCGCGGAGGTCATCAAGAACCGCTCCCGGGCGCAGAAGATCCAGGAGATGCTAGGTGGAAAGGCGACCCACCCCGTCTGCGGCATGCCTGGCGGCATGACCAAAGGCCTCAACGAGGACGAGCGCAAGCAAATCGAGGAGTGGGCCACCGAGATGGTGGAATTCTCCAAGTTCTCACTGAACGTACTAAGCGATGTGGTCCTGAAGAACGAGGATTACATGAGCATCATCACCAACCCCGATATCTTCTACCACGAGACCAACTACATCAGCTTGGTGGATAAGGACAACAAGATCAACTTCTACGATGGGGAGCTGAGGGTCGTGAACCCCTCCGGAGAGGAGATTTTCAAATTCCACCCCGACAACTACCTGGACTACATCGCCGAGGCGGTGTATCCTTGGAGTTACGAGAAGTTTCCCTTCCTGAAGAAGATCGGGTTCAAGGGACTGGTGGATGGAGCTGACTCAGGTATCTACCGCTCTGCTCCGCTTGCAAGGCTGAACGCCTCAAAGGGATTCACCACCCCGCTGGCCCAGGAGCAGTACGAGAACTACTTCGGGGCCTTCAGGGATCTCGGTGTGAAGGGTCCGATCCACTTCACACAGGCATTCCACTGGGCGAGGCTCATCGAGCTTCTCTACGCTTCAGAGATGCTACTCGAGTTTGCACAGGACCCGCAGATCACCAACAAGGACATCCGAGCTCCGGTGACCGAGAAGCCCGATGAGGGCATTGGTTGCATAGAGGCTCCAAGGGGAGTGCTCATCCACCATTACAAGTCTGATCCCAACGGCATCACCACCGATGTGAACCTGATCGTCGGCACCACCAACAACAACGGCCCGATCAACATGTCGGTAAAGAAAGCCGCCAGCGCCCTTATAAAGAACTGGATGGTCTCACCCGGGTTGCTGAACATGGTGGAGATGGCATACAGGGCGTACGACCCGTGCAATTCCTGCGCCACGCACACCCTGCCCGGCGAGATGCCCATCAAGGCCGTCATCCGAAAGGCCGACGGCTCGGTGTACAAGGTCGTCAAGAACTTCTAAAACCACTTTTCTTCCCCTTTTCATTTTTTCTTCCTGATTCTAGCGAAAGCGATATGAAGCGGCCGGTTCATTTGCGAGAAAGGTGAACTACATGGAGGATGCAGTAAAGTTGGTGGCAGAGCTCATGGCCATTTCGGCCCGAACGGCACCGAAGGCCGTGGGCAAGGATTTCATCGACATCAAGGTCGTGAACGGAGATGATCTCAAGATCCTGGGTGAGAGTATGCTTTCACTCGCGAAAGAGAGGGAAGCTCCCAACTTCGAACGCGATGGCAACAACGTCCTGAAATCGGATGCCGTGTTGCTTCTAGGTCTGAGAGACCATCCGGCTATCGGTCTCAACTGCGGGGCCTGCGGCTTCGACTGCAAGGAATTCAACAAGCAGGAGAAGACAATAGATTTCGACGGGCCCAACTGTGTCTACAGGGTGCTCGACCTGGGGATCGCTATTGGGTCTGCGGTGAAGACGGCCTCCCTGATGAACGTGGACAACAGGGTCATGTACCGCATAGGAGTAGCGGCCAAGCAGACCGGGATGATGGACTCCCAGGTGATCATGGGAATCCCGCTCAGCGCCACGGGCAAGAGCATCTATTTCGACCGCTGAAGGCGAAGGTCCTTCAGCCTGCCCAGGAAAATACCGTCCAAGAGGTAGACACGTGCATTTTCGAGATCGATCAGATCGCTCTGGAGCAGAGGTCCCAAGAGCTTCTTACCCTCGAGGTTGACTGGTGAGCCGCCCATGCTCCGGTTGAGTGCAGGAATCACTATCAGCTCGTCTGGTAGCTCCGCGTAGCGACCGTTGGGTTCCTTGAAACTGCATCGAAGCCAACAAGGTTCGGTCGTGGTGCGCCCGAGATTGTCCTTGAACATGATGGCAGGATGGGTGTGTGCCATGACCAGCAGACTCGAGGCCATGACCTCGTTCGATGGCCATGTGTGACCGTGCACGAAGCCCACCTCGCCTATCCGAAACCCTGTTGAGGGATGGATCTTCACGCCCATTTCAGGAAGGAATTCCTCGATACCTCCATCGTGATTGCCCCTAACCAGGTGCACATCGTCGAAGCTGTCCCCCATCCTCATAAGGAATCTGGGAACCTCTGACTGCTCCTGACGGCTGGACCCCGGGACCATGTGCTTGATGTCCCCTAGCAGGACCAGATCCCTCTCGTTCTCCCTAGTCTCCAGGATTTCCTGCTCCATTCTGTGGGTCTGGCTGGGCAGGTGGATACCCTTGTCCGAGTACTCAGCCTCGATCCCTATGTGGAGATCGCCGGCGCACAGGATCCCTTCTAGCCTCAGTATCGGAAAATCCATTATGGGTATGGCTGGAGGCTGAGATTCCATGGCCCCCTACACTGTCACGACGATATTTTATGCTGTGGGAGGAACGCTCAGAAACCGTAATCCAGCCTTTCAGCCAGAAAATGAGGCAGGCCAACCGAAATAACCTTGCGATGGACCTTGTTGATGTCGTACAACTTCCTGCAGATGGTCACATCACCGTGCTCTGTGTCCAGGATCGCATAGCTGGCCTTTCTATCTCCATCCCTAGGCTGCCCCACCGAGCCGGGGTTGATGAGAATGCCGTTGGCGAACTTCCGGACGAATGGGATGTGAGTATGACCCGATATCATGAAATCGCATGCGCACATCTCGATCAGCTCCGGTCCGGTGTCGATCTCGTAAAGGTATTCGTCATCATCCCTAGGCGAACCGTGATACATTGCTATTGTCCGCTTATTGACCTTAGTTCTAAGGTTTGACCTGAGGGACTTGAGATAGTCCACGTTCTCAGCATTGATGTTCTCAGAGGTCCAGCGGGCGGCATCGGCCGCCAGTCGATTCATTCCCACGGTGTTGAAGTGAATCACCGCCCTATCGTGGTTCCCCAGTATCGCGATCACATTCCATTCCTTTAGAAGGTCTATCGTCTCGTTAGGAAACGGATAGTAACCGACGATGTCCCCGGCGCAGAATATTCGTTTAGCCCCAAGAGTTTCGATATCCTCAAGAACTGCCTCAAGCGCCACGACATTTGAGTGGACATCTGATATGATCGCCACTATCACAAAGTTTCAATTGGGTAATAGTCTTATAAAACCTTCTCAAGGCAGATTTTGAGCACATCAGGTATCCTATCAACCAGATCGCTCGCCATCATCCCATAGCCCAGAGATTCGAAGGCCAGATCCCCTGCGTAACCGTTCGTGAAGGAGGCGATCCTCGCGGCGTCGAAAGGCTCGACACCCTTTGCCAGCAGACCAACCATTATGCCGGTCAGCGTATCTCCAGTGCCCCCCACGCTCATCGAAGGGTTCCCCGTCCTGTTCCTCCTGACCCTCTCACCATCAGAAATTATGTCCACCTTCCCCTTCAGGATCACCGTGAAGTCTATCTCCTTCGCGAAATCCTTCACCATGGACTTGTTGGACTCCACGTCAACTCCTGGAGACCGACCGCTGATGTCCTCGAATCCCGTGAGATGGACGGTGAGAATCCCGGTCTTACCCTTCAGTGCTGAATAATCGTTTGCTATGGCAGCGAGATTATCAGCGTTCACCACCACTGGTATTTCGCAATCCTCTAGGATTCTGAGTATGATCCTTTGACCGGATTCGGATTCGCAGAGGCCCGTTCCCAGGAGAACCGAGTCCACCTTCTCCAAGAGCCCTTTCGTGATCTGGATATCCTCTATCGCCAGTTCTGTTGAGCTTAACCTGTGGATGATGAAGTTTGGAGAGTGTGCAGCGATGGGACCGTAGGCCATGATGGGAGCGGCGATGTGCACCAAGTCAACCCCTATGCGGTATGAGGAAAGACCAGCCAGTGCGGTTGCTCCGGGGAAGAACCCCCCGCTCACTATGAGCACTTTACCATTGTCTCCACGGTATGACTCCTCCCCAGGCACAGGGTAGTAGACGAATTCACCGGGCCCGACGAACTCCTCAGCCTCGGGTGGTACGCCGATATCATGCACCACGATCTTGCCGCAGTTGTCCTCGGTCATGCCCCTTTTGAGGTCGTGGAAGGTAATCGTATAATCTGGAATCACTCGCAAGTCAGCCTCCAGTCCTGACGGGACGTCAATTGACACCACGGAGTTATCGAACTCGTTGATCCTGGAGATGAGCGTCCTGTATGGCTCCTTGATCTCTCCCTTCATGCCCGTGCCATAAAGGCCGTCAACCAATAGATCGAAATTCGAGAAGTCCACATCCTCCGCCTCCACCGAGAGATCGCGGACCTTCTCGTAGTTCTTGAGGGCCAGCTCTGTCCTCATCCTCTCGGATGGACGGGCCAGGACCACGGTAACCTCCATGATGTCGCTGAGATATCTGGCTGCGACGAAGCCATCACCGGCATTGTTGCCGGTACCGCTGATGATACCGATGCTGCTCCCTTCCCCCACGAGCTCTCTCACCAGCTGGGCTACTCCCTTTCCCGCCTCCTCCATCATGAACTCTGGGGTGACCCCCAGGTATTCCGAGTTGATGTCGAGGACTCTGACCTCGCTGAAAGGTATCATCGTTTTCAAATTGACCCGCAACATCATAACTTTTCCCGTTATCTGGGACTTCACTGAAAATGGTTTTATACCCGTTTATCAATCTGAAGGAATGGATAGGGAAGAATCTTGAGCGACATTAAGCGTTTAGTTCTGGACGTCCTGAAACCTCACCACCCCTCCATTGTGGAGTTATCGACGCGCCTTAGCGTAGTCGATGGAGTTTCAGGCGTCAATATCACACTGGACGAGGTGGATCAGGAAACCGAGTCCATCAAAATAACCATTGAGGGCATTGCTATCGACTTCGAAGTAATCCAGCAAGCGATCACCGAATCGGGAGCCGTCATTCACTCCGTTGACAGTGTATCCGCCGGAAAGAAGTTGGTAGAGGAAGTTGAAACGCCCCAGGACCGCTAGTCCCGGGCAAGCTTCTCAGCAATCTCCTGGATGAGCTCGGTCTTTGGGAGTGAGTTCTCGACCAGAATCCTTCCTTTGTGATGGTGCCAATTGCCAGGGTAGGACTTGTTCTCCTCGATCCTGAACTCTAATTCCATGTTGATCAGGACCTTAGCGATGGCTTCCGTCGTCGGATTGGAGATCGCAAGCTTCTTGCTAACCTTGCGACCCTGAGACCTGCTCCTTCTAGCATCAAAGTATTCGGGCCACACGACCCATGCCGTCTCCTCGTCGAGGGCCATAATACACCGATTAGAAAATCAATATAAAATACTGGTGCTCACTCTATGAGCATTGCGTTCACGGTACCGTCCTGACCTGGCCTTGAAGTGACTCTTGCCATCCCAGCGTCCGTCTGGATCTTGGCACCCTTGTTGATGATGTTTCTCTGGACGTAGTTGGGGTTGGCAGGGTTCTCCTTCACTGTCAGGATCTTGACCCTCTTCATTGTGTTATCTTTTGGATCCACCACGTTCGCGAATTCTGCCCTGAGCATGCGGACCTTACTGTTGCCACCCTTGGTGCGGTACATCTTGTGCCTCTCCGCTCCCACGAAGGTGAACTGTATCTCCCTTCCGATCTCGAAGCGTCTCTTCTTCCTCTGAGGGCGGCGCATACCACCAGTGGCCTTCCGTCGTGACTTTCCCTGCCAGAGTGCCATATTAATCCTCTGGAGGAGAGAAAAGAGGAGTGATATAAAAGGTTTGTGCCGAGTTGGATTCTATTAATGCTTGAAAAGTTCGTCTCAATCCACTCGACCCAGTAGCTCCATACGTATAGATTCCCCCAACTCCATTATGCCCGAGAAGCCGTCCTTGGCTGCGCCGGGGTTCATGAATTTGGCTCCTTCCACATCCATAATCCCCCTGGCTTCGTGAATGTGCCCGGCCAGCCAAGCCTTGGGCTTGAACTCTCTCGAGATCCTGAGAAGGGAATGGCTGCCGGCGTGATGGCCGTGACGAGTCATGTCGTTGATGCCGTAGGGCGGGCAGTGAGTGACCATGATCGCTCCCGTCTCCATGATAGGAAGGAGGGACTCGTAGATCTCGACCTCGCTCTGCTCGTTGGGGGTGTCGAAGATGGTGGGATTTGAACCACCCAGACCTATCAGGGTCTCCCCCTCCAGCTGGATCTTGTTCCTATGCAGCGACACTGCCGTCCGTTCGATCCAATCCAGGACCAGTGGCGGGTCGCAATTTCCATGAACCGCGTAGGCTGGAACCTCGAACTTCGAGAAGAATTCCCCTGCCCATTCTGGGGGTCCGAATTGGGTTATGTCACCCAGCACCATCAGGGCATCGACATCGTGTGCCTTCACCAGCTTGTTGGCCCAGCCTATGACCTTATTCCTCATGTGAATGTCAGATAGAACCAGGAACCTCATTTTCAATCAATAATCTGAAATGCGTTACCGGTTATGATTCTTTCTGAGCTTATAGGATCCCCAGGCCCAAGTCCTGGAACACGAAGATGTACGCGATGGTAAAGCCCAGAAGCGCTCCGCCGTTCAGCAAGGGGAGACCAGCCTGTGGCTTTCCCTTGTAGACTAACCTCATAAGCAGAAGGTAGCCGATGAAGCTCCCGATGATCGTTCCCAGCGCCACGATCAGGTTCGCGAAATCGATCGAACCAGATGAACTGGGTAAGAACATGAAGGCTGACACAACCAGTATTCCGGGGATCACCGAATCTCCCAGGCCCATGAAAACTGCCTCTCTTTCCTCCCCCTCGGCCGTAATGCTCTTGCCCTTAAGTGAATCCATTCTGAATCCTCCCTTCTTCGGCACCACGAACAGAACTGGGATGCCGAGGGGTGACACGCCCTCAGCAAGTGTGAGCATGTGCTTGGTCTTGTAGACCGAGATGGCATCGTAAATCGCAAGCAAAATGAGAAAGATCATTGCTGGGAGTATCCCCAATGACATCCCAAGTATCGCTGTCACTCCAGTCGCCACCGTTATTCCAACGATGTCGATCATATACCACTCGGGGTGTATGATCAAGGCCGAAACCATGGCGACGGCTATCGCCAGGGAACCCAGGAGGGCAGCGTTGACGCTGGGGAACACCAGGTAAATTAGAGGGATGAACATGATGAATATGGTGACGAAGACCGATGTGAGGAATATGGCCTGGATGATGCGGCCTTTCCCGTACTTGATGAGGATGAGGACGATACCGGTTATCAGCAGGATCATGACGATGTAGACCAGTGGATTCACGGGATTGTCAGCATCCTCGAAAGCTTGGTATTCCGTAGGAAACAGTGGAGCAAGGGTAAGGGCTGCGAACTGGATGAACAGAAAAATGAATGCAGTTCCGATAATGGGGAGCTTATCCCTCATCAGTTCAGCCATAAGATAGGAACTAGATAATCGTAACTGAGGATTGTAATCCACTTTTTTGTTTGGATCACTCGTATACGACCTTTCCGAAAGCGATGTTCCCGTCTACCTTCTCTAACTTCACTTTGACTCGGGAACCCTTGACGGTGCCTGGCACATAGATGACCACGTTCCCTCGCTTGGCCAGTCCGTCTCCCTTCTTGCCCACGTCCTCTATGACCAACTCATAGGTTTCCCCCGCCTTCACCCCTTTGGATTCCAGGGGGCGCACTGTCTTGCTGACATGGACCGGTCTGTGGGCACCGCACGCCTCGCACTCAAGGACCAGGATACGGCCCTCCTTGCTGATGTGGGTGTCTGGTCTGCCGCACTCAGAGCAAATCACCCATGTCTCGGTATAGCTGTTTATTCTATCCGTTATCTGGCTAGGTGAGATCTTAGCCTTGAGTATGACCCTCCGACTCTCGATGAACCCGGGGGCGCCAAGCTCTCTCAAAAGGAAGTGAAGGAGGTGCTCGGGATCCCGCCTTAGGGCTTCCACGATATCCCCGAAGTTTCTGATGACGGTCTGCTTTCCCTCTTGGAACACGTCCGCCTCGGGAACGCTGAACCTCTCGTGCTTCTCAATGGTGTCTGGCAACTCGTCCTTTGCCTTCTGTAGTAATGCGAGGTAATCGTCTTCCGCCATCGTATCAGGCTCTCAAACACCTTCCCTCTTATAAAGCTTCCCTCAGCTACCATTCACTGACTCATTGGATCTTGTGTTCCAGGGCGGCCCTGACCAGTGCCAGATGCAGGGGCGAAGGCTTCTCCGGCCTGGATTTGAATTCAGGATGGAACTGAGAGGCGACGAAGAACGGATGATCCTCCAGCTCGCCGATCTCCATCCTTATGCCATCTGGTGAGCGGCCGCTGAAGCGCCATCCGCTGGATTCGAACTGCTCTATGTACTTGGGATTCACCTCGTACCGGTGGCGGTGTCGCTCCATTATCAGGTTCTTCTCGTACACCTGTTGGGCAAGGCTCTTGTCCTCAAGGATCACTGGCTGAGCCCCCAACCTCATGGTTGCCCCCATCATCTTGACGGTCCTCTGTTCCGGCAGCAGATCAACCACAGGATGCTTGGTCGAGGGATTGAACTCCGTGGAATGTGCCCCCTCAAGGTCCAGCAGGTCCCTGGCGATCCCGATGGTCGCGATCTGGAATCCTAAGCAGACGCCAAGGAACGGCATCTCATTCTCCCTCGCGAACCGGGAGGCCATGATCTTGCCCTCTATCCCTCTTTCTCCAAAGCCGCCGGGGATGAGGATTCCATTCACCTCATGAAGTCCATCGGGTATTCCTTGGTTCTCGATGTCCTCCGAGTCAAAGAAGACGATCTCCACCGTGGTGCCGGCCATTGCCCCCGCGTGGTTGAAGGCTTCCTTATGACTGATGTATGAATCGGCTAGATGGGTGTACTTGCCCACACAGGCTATCTTGATCGCATTTGGAGAATTTATCACCCGTTCAAGGAAGTCTCTCCATTCTTTCAGATCCTTCTGGTAGGCTTTGAGGTTGAGCTTCTTGATGAGGAATTCGGTCAAGCCCTGCTCCTCAAGAATCAGGGGAACCTCGTATATCGATCTGGCATCTGGAGCCGATATCACAGCCTCTAACGGTACGTCACAGAAGAGCGATATCTTGCGCTTGATGGAATAGTCAATTGGCTTTGAGCCCCTGGCGACGATGATATCAGGCTGGATGCCGATGGACCGCAGCTCCTTCACGGAGTGCTGGGTGGGTTTAGTCTTCTGCTCACCTACAGTTCCCAGGACGGGAACAAGGGTCGTGTGTATGAAAACGCAGTTCTCCCCCTTCCCCAGCTCTGTCTTCATCTGCCTGACCGCCTCGAGGAAGGGCATGCTCTCGATGTCTCCCACCGTTCCACCAAGCTCAACGATGCATACATCCGTCCCTGATGCATCTGCCACCGACTCGATCTGCCTTTTTATCTCATTGGTTATGTGAGGGATGATCTGGACGGTCTTCCCCAGGAACTCTCCCCGCCTTTCCTTCTCGATGACAGATAGGTAGACCTTACCGGTGGTGATGTTGTGATCGCTGGTAAGGTTCACGCTCAAGAATCTCTCGTAGTTACCAAGGTCCAGATCGACCTCGCCACCATCCTCAAGGACGAAAACCTCTCCGTGTTCGAAGGGGTTCATCGTGCCCGCATCGATGTTAAGGTAGGGATCGATCTTTATGGCAGTTATCTTCAAGCCTCTCGATTTTAGAAGCCGTCCGATAGAAGAAGCAGTGATGCCCTTTCCCAATCCGGAAAGTACACCCCCCGTGACAAAGATATATTTCATCGCATTCACGGGAATCTCCGATAGCGTTCAATCATATTTCAAGGTTACCCAACGCTGGACCGAATCTATTTTCATCAACTGACGGATGTCCTCCGTTGTTCTGTCATACGCCATTCCTATGATCGTCCATCTCGCACGGGATTAGAAGGGCTCATACAACCGGATTGATATCGAAATCCCAGTACTCGTACATGATCAGCTCCACATCCTCGGTCGAGGTCAGGCACACACCCGAGGCTCCTTTGTGAGCCATTATGAACAGAATGAAATCACCCGGTTCAGGGTGCATTGGAATGTCCACATCCTTCTGGATAACGTATCTGTAGGGATCAAGGTTGCAGAAGTAGAACTCCTTGAATGTGGTTCTCTCCTCCTCGGTCGCGTCGAAGGACCAGTCGGCTATCTCGGCCATCGTTACATCCGCCGGTATCCATCCATAACCAGGAATTAGGAACTCCGCCCAGTAATGGCTGGCTGCTATTCCGGGCACCAGATGCCACCCTCCTGTATCCCTCGCGGGAATGCCTAGTGACCTTAGTAGTGCGCAGAAGTAGGCGCTCTGGGCCCCACAGTCTCCATAGCCTCTCTCGTGAACATATTGCGATTCAGGGATGTGAGCAGTGGAAAGGTACAGGTGGGGCATGAAGCTGTAGCGCATGTTGTTAACGATATACCAATAGATCATTTGAGTCTGAAGATAGGGATTCTTCTCGCCCCCAACGATAGACCTTGCCAGATCACTTATCTCAGGAGTGACCACTATGTTCGGGGATGATTTGGTATAGGTGATGTATTCGGGAGATTCCCTATCGTACTCACCCACATCCTCCGGGTCGATCTTGAATGACCTTTGGTACTCTGTGAACTTGAAATCAATGCTGACCTCGATATCTCCTTGGATCTCTTCCAGTGGGATCTCAAGGTAGGCCAACCCCAGGTCAGCGTGGACATCGGCCCCCTCCACCACATATTCTTGGGGTTCGATGGAGACCACGCTAACATTGGCCTGGCTGGAGGTCATTATTGGGTGAGGGATCCACATCTGCAAGGTACCGTGATCAGGCAGTTGGTCACCTGGCACGGAAAGCCCTCCGGATCCATTGAACTCGATGGGGTTAAGATAGGGACCTTGATCCTCTTGGGTGTCATTCCAGACGATGTCCCTTATGGCAGGGGAATCGAAAATAGGCGTATGGCCCATTTCAGCCGTTTTTTCCCTTATGAGGGTGAGGTTGCGATAACAGATATTATCAACGATGCTCTGGAAGTACAGTACCTCTCCATCTGAGACAATTTTCTCTATTCTGTCAGAATCCAGCCAACCGTCCCTTGTCTCCTTGGAAATGTTGGGAAAGGCCTCTTCCAGCAGGACTTCAGCCTCGCCCCTTGTGTAGGGGAACTCCATTGTCATTCGCTGGCAGATGATTTTCCAATTGGTGGCCCGGATGGCCTTAGTCTCTTCTCCTTCTAAGGAATATGCCTGGCTCGCATCCTTGAAGAGTGTGGAAGCGTTCCTGTAGTTTGCTTCACGGTACTCGCCCATCGCCGAAGTGAAAATCGAGTCGCCGGTTCCTTCTTGATCTGGGCTCGAAAGGCACCCCGAAGCAATCACCACAGCGGTCAACAACAAAGCGATCAATACCTTGGGCGCGTCTTTCCTAGCCAACAAGATCTCCCCTCCAAACTATTCCTTTAGAATGGTCACGGCCCAAGCGATTGAGGTTCTAGAATATTTCAGTATTGTTGATAAATTGCATAGGCGGAAATGCTAAAGATTCTATGAAAATGACAGGGCTTATGCTGCCAAATGATACAGAAAAAAAAGCTTATGGACGTTCGATGTGCATTTTGGTGCTTGGAATACCACATGGAATTGGAATTTTATTAGGGGGGCCGAAGCCCCCCTTGCGTAGGAGGTGATCCATCTGCAGGTTCCCCTACAGATACCTTGTTACGACTTAACCCTCCTTGCTGAATCTCAGTTCGAGCGCCCCAAAGGGAGGCACCCTCACTGAAACCCAACTCGGGTGGTTTGACGGGCGGTGTGTGCAAGGAGCAGGGGCATATTCACCGCGAGATGTTGACTCGCGATTACTACGGAATCCAGCTTCATGAGGGCGAGTTACAGCCCTCAATCCGAACTACGGACGGGTTTCGGGTTTGCCTTCACCTTTCGGTGTTGAAGCCCATTGTCCCGCCCTTTGTAGCGCGCGTGTAGCCCAGGAGATTCGGGGCATACGGACCTACCGTTGACCTCTCCTTCCTCTGACTTAGCGCCAGCGGTTCCATTAGTGTGCGCGGCCCCCGGAGGGTCCACTAGCAACTAATGGTGAGGGTCTCGTTCGTTATCTCACTTAAGAGAACGCCTTACGGTACGAACTGACGACGGCCATGCACCACCTCTCGGAAAATCAGGCAAGGTCATCA
>DATKXF010000024.1:0-31492 GCA_035529155.1 Methanomassiliicoccales archaeon
CCAGACGGTCCCTGGGACACATGTCCCCTGTGTAAAGGACCCTCTGTTCGCCCTCGAACAGGAACATGTTCGACCCGAGTATATGACCGGAGTCCAGCATCTTGACCTGAGGATGTTCCTTGATCTTCAGTTTCCGCTTGAGCCGGTCCTGGGCACATCTTTGGGTGATGGGAGAGCATATCACCTCGTCACCCAGCATCTTACTGGGCAGATGATCGAAGTGAGCGTGGGATAGGCAGTAGATCCCGCTGTGACCTATGTCGACGGGGTCGAAGTAGCACTTCGTCCCTCCCAGGAGCTCAACGCCGTTCCCAAGTCGAACATTCGGACCCTCTACCATGCGCACCCCATATTGCCCCAAGGCTATATTTGCCTTGACCAGGACTTGGTTGATTTGCCCACCTTTTCAGTGGGAGTGAAATCGATAGATCCGGGGTTGCTGGTTCGAGCGGAATGGCACCCACCCTGACACTTTCGGGTATCTCTCACGCTCATCCTTTTTAAAATAGCTTGAGGTAGTGAAGTTCAGAGGAAGATGAGATGTTCACCGTTCACGAGAACCTGTCATCACTGGGTACAGTCGAGGGCGAGATGTACCTTCCCCCTGAGCGCAGGGCCCGGACATCACTGCCCGCGATCGATTCCTTCTTTCTGGGGTTCAGGTCATCCCAAATCACCCTGATAGACAGCTCAGACAGGTTCCTCTTCGATCTCACTCATCTCATCTGCGTAAACGCCATCAGCGATCTGGGGGAGGAGGTGGTGTGGGTTGACGGGGGGAACTCTATCAATCCCTACGAGATCGCCTCCCTGTGCAGGAGATTCCGCCTGGACATGAGGGAGACGCTGGACAGCGTCAGCATTGCCCGGGCCTTCACCGCTTACCAGATGACCTCTCTCATCGTGGACAAGCTGGAGAGGGAAGTGGAGCGCACAAGGAGCGGCACGGTGATCGTCTCCTGCTTCACCGACCTGTTCCACGACAAGGACATGTGGTGGTCGGAATCGTTCCAGCTCATCAAGCGCTGCCTCGCATCCCTGAGGGAGATGACCGAAAGACATTCGCTGGTGACCATAGTGACCAATTACGGCCTCACCAAGATCGGTCACAAGCAGAGCCTTAGCACCTTGATGGAGAAGAGCGCCGACTCCATACTGCGCATCGAGAATAAGAGGAGGGCGCTGGAGCTGTCCCTGGTTAAGGAAGGAAGGATCATGCTCTACCACCCCGTACCCTACTACCAGACCACGCTGGACGAGTTCTTGAGGTGATACCATGGGCAGGACCGTTCCTACCTATCGCAGGACACTGGAATCCATAATACGGGAGTGGGGAGATTTTCGAAGAGCCTTGGACCGGGAGGATAAGGAGGCCTTTGACAGGGTAATGGCAAGGGCTAGAAAGCACTCGTCCGCCTCCTCCTACGCCGCGCTCTGCGATCCCCTAGAGGCGGTGCTGCTGTCCATTCTTCTGGAGCAGGAGAAGGAGATCGAGTCCCTGAGGAAGGGGAACGAATGAGAGGCTGGATCATAGATTGCCACCCGGACTATGGGCTCAACTCCATGGTGATGTGGGTCAGGACCGCCGAGAGAGCGGAGCGCCTGGTCCATGATTATCGACCTGATATCTATGTCTGGGCACCAGCGGGGGAGATGCAATCATTGCCCGGGAGGCTGGAGATGATCGGCTTCCCGGACACCTCGATCGAGAGAAGGAGGTTATGGCTGGGCGAGCGCGAGAGGGAGGCGCTGAGGGTGGGCGTTCCCCGATACTCGGACGTCCAGGACCTGGCGCGGACAATCGACAGCTGGGGACATTATGGGCGCTACCGCCTGTTCAACGTGGACCTCCGCCTGGAGCAGCGCTTCCTCCTGGAGAAGGGACTGTTCCCCCTGGCCCTCACCGACATGGACAACTTGCGGGCGCTTGACTCCCCGTGGAGACATGACTACCCCCTTCCCCAGTTCAGGGAGGCCCTTCTGGACATCGCGGTCAGGGCGGAGAACGGCATCCCCACCTTCGACGATCGGCTGGAGAGTGTGACCGTCAACGATATCGAGCTGAACGGTCCCGAGGACCACATCCTCGAGGAACTCAACCGGGTGATAGCGGAGCTGGATCCCGACATCGTGTACACCGGACGAGGTGATGATTTCTACATGCACTATCTCGCCCGGCGGGCGGAGGAGTACGGAATGGGAGTGGAGCTGGGAAGGGGAGCGGGTGCCCGGATGTCAAAGGGAAAGAGCTACTTCACTTACGGCCGCATACTGTACAAGCCACCCGCTTACAAGTTACGGGGCCGAATCCACATCGACCGGGAGCAGTCCTTCATGTACGTGGAGGCCGGCGGGATGTACGGCCTCATCGACCTCTCGAGGATGTCGCTAATCCCGGTACAGGACCTCTCTCGCCTCTCTCCGGGGAGCGCCATAAGCGCCATGCAGGTGAACGAGGCCCTGCGCACGGGCCACCTCATTCTGTGGAAGAAGAATATCCCCGAGGAGTTCAAGACCGCCAGGGAGCTGCTGGTCTGCGACCGCGGGGGTTTCATCCACAACCCGGTGGTGGGCATCCACGATTCCGTCACCGAGTTGGACTTCTGCTCCCTGTACCCGAACATCATGGTCAGGTACAACATCTCCCCCGAGACCCTGATGTGCGACTGCTGCCCCCAATCGTCCATCAGGGTCCCGGAGATCGGGTACCATTTCTGCGAGCGGGAGCGGGGCCTGATACCTAGGGTGATCGAACCGGTGATCAGAAGAAGAATAGCCTGCAAACGCCTCGCCAGGGAAGCCCCAAGACACAACGACATCTACGCTCAGAGGGCCAAGGTGCTAAAGTGGATCCTGGTCACCTGCTTCGGTTACACCGGGTACCGCAATGCTCGCTTCGGACGAATCGAGTGCCACGAGTCCATCACCGCCTATGGCAGGGAGATACTCCTGCGGAGCTCGGAGATCGCCGAGCGCAGGGGATTCAGGGTGCTCCACGGCATAGTGGACTCGCTTTGGCTCTCGGGCGAGGGGGACTGCGAATCGTTCTGCGAGGAGATCAACAGGGAGTTCGATATACCCCTGGAGGTGGAAGGCCACTACAGTTGGATCGTGTTCCTCCCCTGCGTCACCACCGGCATCGGCGCGCTCAATCGATACTACGGCCTCTTCGACGACGGGGAGCTGAAGACCCGAGGGATAGCGGTCAGGAAGAGGGACACGCCCCCGCTGATAAAGGATGTGCAGCACGAGATGCTCCACGAGCTTTCGAAGGCCTCCTGCTCCAGTGAGTTCCAGGATCGGATAGCCGGGGTGCTGGACCTCTTGTGTCTCCACGCAGGAAAGCTGCTCGATGGCTCCGTGCCGCTTGAGAAGCTCATCCTCACCAAGAGGGTGTCCAGACGAATCGAGGACTACCGCCAGTTCAATGACTCTGTTGCGGCGCTAATGCAGCTGCGGGAGAGAGGGTTCGAGGTGCCGCCGGGCAAGGTGGTGCGGTTCATCATTTGTGATTCCACCACCAAGGATTTCAGGAGGCGGGTCAAGGTGGACCATTTCGTTCGCGGGGACGAGGAGTACGACGCGCGGAGCTACATTGATCTGGTGGTGAGGGCCACCGCCGAGCTGATATCCCCCTTTGGTTGGGACTTCGACTCCCTTCGGGGTCTGATCGATCCCGGTCAAGAGACTAACCCAAGAAGAATAGCATTACCGGGATTAGCAGACAACCGGTGAGATGGACCCTTCCCACCCCCACTCGGGGAGGGATCATGCCAAGAAGTGTTGCTACTCCGAGCAGCAGGAGCCCCTGCAGCCCATTGAACAAGAGGACGAGAATGAGAACCAATATTATGATCGCCTTCCCGACCTTCCCCATGTCGTACCTCGAGATCATTCTAGCGAATATGCTGCCCATCTTCAGAGTAAGAAGGTACCCCAATCCTGCAGAGATGAGGGCTGACAACAACAGAAGGCCAAACTGGGCGGAGGGAACTTGTCCGAGAAGGTCGAGATCCTCCCCGAGCAGGTCGGCCACCGCGAGCATGGCGCCGGTCCTTCCCCTTCCCGTAACTGACAGGGCGATGAGGCTGAAGACGGTGGCGGATGAGCCGACGGCCGAAACCGTGGTGATGAAGTTTGGCGCAGATTCTTCGTTCACCGTTCTACGGGAAAGAAAGGAAGCCATTACCGCCCCCGATGTGGATGTTATTCCTGGGAACCAACCAACCATGGCGCCGGCTAGCACACCCTTTATCGATGGTTTGATGCGTGATGCACGTTCCAAGGATTTTGTTTGCTCAGGAATGGAAGGGTTGTCCAAAGAAAGTAAGAGAGTGGGCAATCCGAAAAGGCCTGTGAGCAGAGGGAAGAGTAGGCTCTGCCCCATTCCGATCATTCCTCCCAGGGGAAGATTCGCGTTCAGCACTATGAAACCTAGAAGGCCTGATGAGAGAGAGATCGCGACAGCCCAGGACATTGACCTCCAGCCACCGTTCCTTTCCGAGATGATAAGGAAGATCACAACCCCCAGAAGGATCAGGGGAATCCATGGAGATATCTCATCGTAAATTTCGAGAGGAGGGCCCATGACCAGCTGTGAGGGGGTGGCGATGAGCACCGCCAATAATGCTCCTATAAGGCTTCCTTTGGCCGAGCAGAGCACAGCTTCCAGACCATTTCCGGACATTAACATCCTGTGCCCCGGTAGAACTGACAGCGCCTGTGAGGAATCGGGCGCCCCCAAAAAGATGGAAGGGATGAAGTCCAGGAATGAGTGTACAACCGCTGCGGAGACTATGATGGAAGAGATCATCAGAGGCATGATGCCTGGTTCCATGTCAGATGCTGAGAGCACTCCCCCCATGAGATTCTCAAGCCAGGGTTCCATGGCCAAGAGAACAAGGGCCAGGGTGTTGACGTGGATTCCAGGAATCAATCCACTAACGGATCCAAGCATGGAGCCCAGAAACGTAGAGTACACGATCATCAGGAGCAGAGGGATATCCACCCTGTTTCCAAGCGTTGCGAAGCGTTCTAAATGAGGATTACAGTCACTTTGCATCGCGCCTCGGAAAAGTAGTTAAATATAGAGTGAATAGCCAGAAATCATGACCGGGGTCATCTCTGCCAGGGGACTCACCAAGAGGTTCAATTCGTTCACTGCAGTGGATGCCATATCCTTCGAGATCGAGGAAGGAATATGCTTCGGTTTCCTGGGGCCCAATGGAGCGGGGAAGACCACGGCCATGAAGATGATCCACTGTGTCTCACCCGTCACCGAGGGGGAGCTGAAAGTCCTGGGAATGGATGTCAACTCCCGCCAGAGGGAGATCAAGGCCTTGATAGGGGTGGCACCGCAGGAAGACAACCTTGATCCGGACTTCACTGTCTTCCAGAACCTCATCGTCTACGCCAGGTACTTCGACATCGAGAAGGAATTGGCCAAGAAGAGGGCGGAGGAGCAGCTGGAGTTCATGCAGCTGGAAGAGAAGAAGGACGTCAAGATCACTCAGCTCTCGGGTGGGATGAAGAGAAGACTCATTATCGCTAGGGCGTTGATGAACGACCCCAAGATCATCATTCTGGACGAGCCCACTACCGGTCTGGATCCCCAGGCTCGCCACCTGATCTGGGAGAAGGTGAGGGAGCTAAAGAAGCAGGGCGTGACCGTCTTACTGACCACTCACTACATGGACGAGGCGGAGCAACTCTGTGACCGTCTGGTGATCATGGAGAATGGAAAGATACTTGTTGAGGACAGACCAAGGAACCTCATAGACAGCGTGGTCGGAACCGGCGTCATTGGAATCTTCCAACCCCCTGGTGAACTGGCGCAGTTCCTGAAGCAGAAAGGATTGGAATATGAGAGGACGGTGGACGCCCTATACATCTACACTGATGATGCGGAGGAAGTGGTGAACGACGTAGTCGGTCGGTTCGATATCAAAGACTACATCGTACGTAATGCGACGCTAGAGGATGTGTTCCTCAGGCTAACTGGTAGGGGGCTGAGGGAATGAGCCTGATTTCCAACATCAGCTGGAAGTCCATCCATGTCTGGAGGAGGAACAAGGACGTGTTCTTCATCACTTGGAAGACAAACTTCATCCCGCCTTTCCTGGAGCCTATCCTCTATCTCACCGCCATGGGACTTGGATTTGGCGTACTCGTCGGACAGGTGGAGTATCATGGGAACTTCTACGACTACATCAAGTTCCTGGCTCCTGGCCTAATAGCGATATCGATCATGTATTCCGCATTCTTCGAATGTACGTACGGCTCATTCGTCAGGATGCACTACCAGAAGACCTTCGATGCGATAATCGCCACTCCACTAAGCATTGAAGATGTCATAGTAGGCGAGATACTATGGGGTGCGACCAAGGCCTTCCTCAACTCTATCATAGTGCTCGCTGTGGTTGTGGTAGCGGGACTGGCGGACTTCCCAGGATTTCTCTTAGTGCCAGTGGTGGCATTCATTGGCGGGCTGATGTTCGCCTCCATAGCCATGTTGTTCACGGCCCTAGTTCCGAACATCGATTCATTCAATTACCCGTTCTTCCTGCTCATCACGCCCATGTTCCTGTTCAGCGGGACCTTCTTTCCACTGACCGTGCTACCGATTTGGGGGCAGAATCTGGCCCAGTTGCTGCCCCTGACGCATGTGACCACCGTGATCCGGGACTTCTCGCTCGACACCTTCGGAGCGATAGATCTCGTTGGTTTATTGTACATAGCGGTGCTGACCGCGATAACCTTCCTGGCGGCGGTAATGATGATGAAGAAGCGGCTCATCAGCTGAGCACGATCACCTTACCGTCACGAACCTCGATCTTGACCAATGTCTTGATCCTTACCTTGAGCTCCTTTTCCAGGGCGGCCTTCTCATCGGTCTTCTCCACGACAACGATTATATCCTCGATCTTGGCGCCAATATCCCTTAGCGCGGTGATCAGTGCTCTCAACGTACCGCCGGTACTGATGACATCATCCACTATCACCACCCTGTCCCCTCTGGAAACACCATTGATGTAGAGATCCAGTTTTGAATAGCCTGTGACCTGCTTGACGCTAACCTCTCCTGGTAGCCCGTACTTCCTCTTCCTAATGATATTGTATGGAACACCAGTTTTCAGCGATAGTGATGCTATCAGTGGGATGGCCATCGCCTCAGCCCCAACAATCAGGTCGCAGTCGAAATCGCACATGGTGCAGATGTGAACGATCACCTCTTCTAGGAGATCGGGCTCCATGAACGGGATTCCATCCGTCACGGGGTGAATGAAATAATCATATTCGCCAAAGCGAACCACGGGGGAGGTTTTCAGGCTCTCCCTCAGTTTTTCCAACATGTGACAGACGCCTCTGAATAGATAAGGGGATTTAAGAACTTGAAAATTGAGATTGTTTGTTCTCCAAGAGTGGACAAAATCGGCTCGTGATCATGATTTTATTATCCAATCATCGAGGAGAACCTCGAGGAAGGGAGAATCTCTACAATAAGAATTGAAAAAACCTTTATCATCAAAATTAGATTGTGTTCAATGAGGTGGGGTCATTGGGGATTGGCCCAACAAAGTCAAGGAAGACTCTTATTTCTTTTATGCTCATATTGATAGGTCTCGTCCTGGTTCTTGCGTTCCTATGGAGAAGAAAATTTGAGCAACAGGCGACGCTAGGTCTATTCCAAGGAGTATTCGTCGGAATCTCTTTGCCTTATCTGGGATTGCTTCTCATCATCATAGGTGCCTTAATAGTCAGCTTCACGATGCATATAGGTCAAAGAAGAATACTGATCATACCCATAATGTTGGTCGGATTTTTCTTGACCGCTTTTGGTTTAGTGGGCCTGATCATCACATACTATCAATGGTTCGTTCTCAAAGACTGGCTTTGGGCAATAGACTACTATCTCCTACAGGATTCTGTGATAGTTGGAATGGTCATCTTCTTTTTCGGCGTGACCTTGATCTTCTATTCTAAATTCTTAGTGAGGCCTGACAGTATGGAATTGACCTAAATCAGCAAACTATTTATCGCCTCTTCATAATTCAATATGGATGGAAGGTGGGGAACCAGAATATTCCATTATGAAATGTCCTAGATGCGGGAAGGAAATGGAAATGGGATATATCGAAACTGAAAGTTTTCTGAGTGGAATCAAATGGAGAGATGATATTCGCACCATTTGAGCAATGGTAGGCGTAGGAGGGGATAAAATCTCAGGGATCCATCCGCTTGGATTGGTTATAATGAAGGCTTTCAGATGCAAAAATTGCCGCCTAATCACCTTCATGTATTGAAATGATCTTGAAATTGAAATGCTCCAATCGCCTCAATAAAATACCATCACCTGATTCAACATTTGGTGTGATTAAACCTAACCTGCTATTATCACATCGTGTCCCAAACATTCTAATACTAGTATCTGCTGACTGAGTCAACTAGATAAGATTTTTCACTGGTGTCCGAACTCCTTCATTAGGCAGTCAGGTAATCTAGAGGAATTATCAGTATTTAGGTGAAAGTGAAGGAGGTGAAATAAGATGTCATACGACAGGGCACCCAGGGAGATGCATAAGGCCGTCTGTGGGGACTGCAACCAAGAATGCGAAGTCCCGTTCAAGCCGACAGAGGGCCGACCAGTTTATTGCCGCGACTGCTACCAGAAGCACCGCCCGGCTCGAAGCAGCAGGTACTGAGTCATTCTCAGTTCTTAGTAATTTTTTTCCTTTTTACAATTTTATTTTATTTTATTTTATTTTTATTAATTGTGGATAAAGCCCTCTAATGGCTATGAAGTCATGATCAAGAAAGCCACAATCTTGAATGATCTCATAGAATTTCCAATAGACGATTCAATATCTATTCGTAGCCTCTCTCGTCAATATAATAAGATGAAATGTTATGATGGAGCCTCAGTCACCCTTGATCCACTTGGCCCCTTTCTTCTGGACCTTTCCCGAAGCCCTTAGTATCCTGAGGGTCCTGCGGATCATCTCCTCAGACACATCGATCTGGAACTGGTCCTTGAATCCCTTTCGTATACCAAGGACGGTCTTGGGTTCATACAGTATCTTGGGCATCAGTGTTCTCAGGTCCTCGTGGAAGTTCCAGGGGAAAATGAACCATGTCCAATCATCCTTAGGAACCTCTACCTCGTAGTAATTGGGTTCGACCTTGGAGTGGGCGATGTGGAGCAAGGTCGCCGACCTGATCTCCGAGGGGTTGAGTTCTGCAATGTGTTCCGCCGCAAGCGAAAGACTCTCCCCGGTGTCCGTGATATCGTCCACGATGAGCACCTTCTCTCCGCTGATATTGGTGTTCAGCTCCTGGGTAATAAGAGCCTTGCCATCATTGTTCGCGGTAATTCCCCAGTGCTCGGTCTTGACCGCGTAGAGCTTCTTGACCTTTAGGTGGTCACAGATCAATCTAGCCGGGATCCATCCACCGCGGGTGAGACCAACGACCACCGTAGGGTTGTAACCATCATCCTCTATGTCATTGGCAACGGCTTCGGTCCATGTTGCGATCTCGTCCCAGGTCAGTATCCTGCACTTGAAGCTCTCTATCTCATCCATTGGAACAACCTCATCCCAAACACCGAAAGAATGCCGGTATACTGGTTGAAAAGGAGCACCGAATAGGAAGGTCAAAAAGATTTCCATATAATGCTGGATGTTGGTAACTGATTTGGAATGGCGGGTGATTGATTATCTTGCGGTTTTCTCTTACCCAATGATCGGATCAACGAATTCCATATGTCTGCTGTCGAAGAGTCCCCGGTCACTGATCTTGAGCTCCGGAAGCACCAGCAGACATTGGAAGGAGAGCGTCATGAAAGGTGATGGGAGACTGCAGCCCATGTCCCGCACCAGTTCGAATACCGCTGTGTCCTGATCGACCACGTCCTGTGAGTATGAGGTGCTCATGAGCCCTGCAACATCCAGCTCCAGTAAGGCGTCCCTCACGCCATCTGTGGCCATGTAGCCGCCGATCCTGGACACACCATTCACGGCGCGGGCGAGAGAAGCAGGATCGACACCTACCGCCACGATGTTGTGCGAATCATGGGCAACGGTGGAGGCTATCGCCCCTCTTTTCAGACCGAATCCCTGTACGAAACCTAGGGCTAGCGGCGCATTGTGATATCTGTTCGCCACCGCGATTATCGCGATATCTCTCCTCGGATCTGGAAGCAATTGACCGTTGATCGTGGAAAGTTCCATCTCTGATGCCTGGCTCTCGATCTGTCTCTCCATGACCTTGATGACTCGCACCTTGACTCCATCTCCATTGAAAGGAATAAGAAAGTCCTGCGGAGATCGGTCCTGATGCAGTATCGCTGGGTGAACCTCCTCGGGTTTGACCTCGAAGAGCGGCTTGCCGTCCTTGGCCACCAATCTGCCGTCGATGTAGACCTCCTTGACCTCGAATGAGTCCAGGTCCTTCACAATGACGAAGTCCAGAGGACGCCCTATGTCCACCGTGCCTATGGAAAGTTCATAGTGTTTCGCGGGCCAGAGCGTGACTGCGCGTATTGCGTGAATTGGGTCCATACCGTATTCCACAGCCATTTTCAAGCGCTTGTCCATGTAACCCCTGATCAGCTCGTCGGCCTCCATGTCGTCCGTAACCAGGAAGCACTCGTGTTGGCGGGCGAAGGGCATGAGGTCCTTCATGTTCCTGGAGGCGCTCCCTTCCCTGACCATGATGGTCATTCCCTTCTCATGCTTCTCCATCGCCTCGTCCAGCCTGATGGACTCATGGTCGGTGGATATTCCTGCAAAAATATACTTGTCGAGAGGTTCGCCCGTCAGCTCGGGGCAGTGACCGTCTATGGGTTTGGCCAGCTGCTTGGCCACCTCAATCTTTCCCATGACATCGGGGTCATCATTGATCACCCCCGGATAGTTCATCACCTCACCCAGAGCCACGAACTGCGGGTCCTCAAGCATCTGCCGGATGTTTCTCCAATCAATTACTGCACCGGAGGTCTCCCATGGTGTAGCAGGCACACAGGAGGGCGCGGTGAAGAAGAAGCGCATCGGTACGCCGGTACCGTCGGCCAGCATGTAGTTGATACCCTCCATACCCATGACGTTGGCTATCTCGTGCGGATCCGCGATGACCGATGTCACCCCATGGGGTACGGCCATTTCCGCGAACCGCGATGGGCAGAGCTTCGTTGATTCGATATGGATGTGGGCATCTATCATTCCAGGAATGATGTAATGATCCTTGGAAACGGGTCTCCGAGTGATCCGAACGAGGTGGTTCTCATAGAGATCCAATCTCGCAGGGACTATGTCCCCGCTCACCACGTCGACAAAATTTCCCTCGATCAACCCTTTTCCCCGTTTGAATATAGTCCGTTATCCGAGAAAAATCTTTCATAACGAGCATCTATGTGTACTGCATGGTGTTCCCGAGGGAGGTGCTCAACGAACTGAGGTGGCACCCCACGAGGTCCTTTGATAGGGCCGAGATAACCTACGAACATAGGGGGGCACCTGGCGATATCCGGGTCATCTCCGGAAGCGATATCATGGAACTGGGTCGATCGTTCTTCGGAACAGGTGAGTCAAGGATACCATATCATAGGATCCGCAAGATAAGGCTTCTAGATGATAAAGGAGAGACGGACAAGATCTGGGAGTTCTCCCCCTGATAGTAAGAACCTTTTTCTAAGTGCTCAAATGATGATAGAATGGTGAGAGCCTGAGAAGTCTCTGGACCATCGGACTGTTGGTCATTGTCGTGATCATGTTCGTACCCGCACAAGCACAGGCCTTCGATTTCGACGAGACTGTCACCATAGAGGAGGGCAACTATCATGCACGACCGTTCAAAGTCGAGGGGGCCACACTTCTCCGCTACAGCGTCACCTCGGTCAACGGACAGATGGTCGATCTGCTGTTGCTTAACCCCGAGAACTTCGAGAGATACCGAGACGAACGAGCTTTCGAATATGAGCCCGAGTCGGAGACAGGAGTGGTGTTCGCACAGAAGGATTTCATGCTCTTTCCCGGTGACTACTACTTCGTGATAGACAACTCGGACAGGGTGGGCACCGCCCCTGAAGGGGCTGTGGTGATATCATTTCAATTCGAGGATTACTTTCCATTGGGCGATCTCTTCGATATCATACTCCCCATAACCATCACTGCAGTCCTGGCCATCATCATCGTCATCATAATTCTTTTCTTATTCCTGGGAAGAAATGAGAAGAAGGAAGAGATGTTCCACGATCGTCGAGAAAATGATTCCCAGAAGAAGCAGTGAATCGATTTCGACAGAGAAAGGAAATTCTATCAGATCATAAATGAAAAAAAGGTTCTCGTGAAGCTGCGCTTCACTTCTTTAGATCACCTTGGCTCACCGCAGTTGGGACAGGTCCTCATGAAGGCGGGATACTGGACACCACACTTCTTGCACTTGACCATCTCGTGCTTGGGTTTCTGTGTTTGCTGGGTCGACTGAGGTGTTGTGGGCTGAGGCTGTGGCGGTACCTGCGAGCGTGGAGGTTCTTGCTGAGGCCTCGCCGGCGCAGGAGGCTGCTGGTACTGCTGAGGTGGTTGCTGTTGGTATTGTGGAGGCTGCTGGTACTGACCAGGCTGCTGTGGCGGATAGGGCTGGTACTGCGGCTGGAATACCTCCTGGATCTTCAGGAAGGCAATGATCATGAATATGCCTGGAATGATACCGAAGATGAAACCCAGTATTCCCCATATCAGCAACCGGTCACTCGCCTCATTGAATCTTCCCTGGTCAATGGAATCGAAGACCGTAGTTTTCAACAGGAATACGATCAGGATATTCACAACTGCAGAAGCCAGGAGATATGCACCTCCTGCCCATACACCAAAAAACAGCGAAATGATACCGAAGACCAGCATTATGAAAAAGAATACGAAATAGATCAACTGACCCCAATAAGCGTACTTCCTTGCTTCAGCTACACTAGCCGGAAGCCATGGTGGTCCAATGCTGTTTACTAGGAATGGAAAATTTGCCATACTATTCACTTCATTCCAATCTTATTTGGATAAGCGTTAGAGCATCCCCATGGGAAAAAACCCTCCAAGGTATATAATCATATCTCCGACTCTTTCTAAATCACTACTGGAAAGAACCCTAGAGCGGTGAATCATGGCGACAAGAACCATTGCCAAGGTCATCGATCAGCCTATTTGTTAAAAATCGAAAATCGTTTTTGGTTTTTCTCATTGCCAGATATTCTTATAACATGGACGCTTTTCCATTAAATATATATAATGGTTAAGACTACAAACGGACTATTAGTGAGCAAAGAGTGAAAGGATGAAGTATAACGATTACAGATCTATCTACGACAATTTGAGAAGGCCAAAGGATATTTATGATCTATCAGAGAAACTAGGTCTCGATGAGGAGTTGCTTGATGTTCTATACACCCAGCGCACGGTGAGGGAGACCACCAGAATTTTCTACAAGGTGAAGAACCAGGGGTACCGACTCATCAAGGAATGGAAAAGCGGGAATAGCCTTCTGAAGATCGCCAAGAAGTGGCACTTCTCGCCCATTTTGACCGGCCTCTTCATCTTTCAGGAGATGGGGCATTCCAAGAAGTATTTCTGGAGTTGCGTCAGGAACCCTGAGGATATAGGGGATCCGCGCCTGAGGAACGAGATAATCCAGATCACCAATGCCGATTTCGTTTATTCTCCATGGGCTTCGGAGAAGCAGTATCAGAGAGGCGTTTGGGGGGAAGACCTTCTCCAGGAATGGCTGGACGAACAGGATATCTCCTATCGAACTGAGAAGGACCTCAGGGGAGAGTTCCCCAAGACACCAGACTGTCTATTCGATAAGCCCATGAATCTCAACGGATGGGAGATCCACTGGATAGAGTCCAAAGCCACCTTCGGCGACAACGTTGAGATAAAAAAGAACATCAAGAGGCAGCTGGGACCATATGTCAACCTTTTCGGAAGGGGCTTGGTCGTTTACTGGTTCGGCTTCCTGGACGATTTTGAGGGCCCCGAAAACATCATCATAACCGATGATAGAATACTCAAATGGAAATTCGGTACAAAGTCATAAGTAGTGAGTATTCCACAATACCCACCGAATGGAGTACATCTCGGCCAGTGACCTTGAGCGATACGGTTATTGCCCGCTGAGCTGGTGGCTTAACAGGACTAGCGAAGTCACTTCGGAAGCCCTCAGAGAAGGAGAGCGCAAGCACGAGGAGATCTCAGAGGGGCTGACAGCGATACGAAAGCAGGAACGCGAAGCCAGCCGATGGGAACTGCTGGTCATCTCCTTCTCAGTCATCGCTACCGCACTGGCTGTCATGGGCCTTTCTCTCATGCCCATAGAACAAGCCGCAAGCCTGAGCACATTCCTCGGAATAGTCTCCATCGTGTGGATCGTAGCAGCCATACTCATGTTGGTACGCGCCAACCGATTGGAGGAGGCGAGCGATATCTCGTTCTACCGCAATATGATAGTGGTCTTCGCCATAATCGCCACTTTAGTTGCCATCAACTCAATCGCTGTTTTGGGAGTAGATCCTGAAGCAGCTATCGTCTACGAGATAGTCGCCCTTCTCTGGCTGATAGCGGCATGCGTGGCATTATACTTCCACATACGCGCCTCCCGCAAGGCAAGGACCCACAGAGATAAGATCGATGTCGAAGGGGAGATTCATTATGTGGGTGAGGACAACTCACGCCTTTTGAAATCGGAGAAGTACGGCTTATCAGGAAGACCGGATTACATCCTTGAGGTCAATGGAGAGGAAGTCCCGGTAGAGGTCAAGACAGGGCGAATACCCATGGGCCCGCTGTTCTCCCACATACTTCAGGTGGCGACCTACTGCCTGCTCATGAGCGAGGAGAATGGTAAGAGAGTGCCCTACGGAATTCTTCGCTACGAAGACATCGAGCACGAGATCGATTACACCGACGAGCTTGAGGCCCTTCTTCTTTTCAAGCTAAGGGAGATGAGAAACCTTATGGATTCAGGCGACGTGCACAGGAACCATAATCGAGAGGGTAAGTGCCGCAACTGTTCCCGAAGATTCATCTGCCCTGAGAGGCTTATTTGATCACTCCACGGTCACGCTCTTCGCGAGGTTCCTGGGCTTGTCGATGGGGCAACCCTTCTTCTTTGCTGTATGGTACGCGAGCAGTTGAAATGCCACTGATATCAGTATTGGCGTGAGATATGGGCTTACCTCTGGGATACCGATCATCCTGTCCGCTATCGCTTCCAACTCGTCATCGCCCTCGAATCCCACCGCGATTACAGGCCCATCCCTGGCGATGACCTCGGAGATGTTATGCATCATCTTGTCGTATGTATGGTCCTTCACGCAGGCAGCGATCAAAGGCGTACTTGCGTCGATGAGAGCTAGAGGTCCATGTTTGAGCTCGCCGGCGGCGTAACCTTCGGCGTGCAAGTAGGATATCTCCTTGAGCTTAAGCGCCCCCTCTAGGACCGTGGGATAGTTGATGTGCCTTCCAATGAAGAACACATCCCTGGCACCGACCAACATATCGGCCGCCTTTGCGATATCATCGGCCTTGTCCAGCATAGCGCGAATTGAAACGGGAAGGGATCTCACCTCCCCCATCCTTGCCCGCAGGATGGATGGGGTTAGCTTCCCCTTCTTCATTCCGATACGCATGGCGAGCAGTATCATAGCGACGACCTGGGTGGTGAACGTCTTGGTGGCCGCCACCCCAATTTCAGGTCCCGCCCTGGTGTAAAAGACCTCGTCCGCCTCCCTGGTGATCGTACTTCCAACCACGTTGGTGACGGCTAATGTAGGACAGCCTCTCTGCTGGGCCTCTCTGAGGGCGGCCAGGGTATCGGCGGTCTCCCCGCTCTGGGATATGACCACGGTCAGCGGGTTCTGGCTCACGCAGCTCGAATATCTATACTCGGAAGCCAGGTCCACGGTGACAGGCATCTTGGCCATCTCCTCTATGAGGTACTTGCCTATCATACCAGCATGATACGAGGTCCCACAGGCGATTATCTTGACCGTATCAAACTCCACATCCCTCAGCAAGCAACCGTTCTCAACGAATTCACTGGCACCTATCAGGGTGTTGTGCACAGCTGTCGGCTGCTCGTAGATCTCCTTGAGCATGAAATGCTCGAACCCCCCCTTCTGAGCGTCCTCGAACGTCCAATCGATGCGGTGGATCTCCCGGTCCACGGGGTTGTTATCGGGGTCGAATACCTTCACGCTTTGAGAAGTGACCTTGGCGGTATCCCCATCCAAGAGGTATATGACCCTGGAGGTGTAATCGAGCAGGGGGGTCACATCGGATGCGATGAAATTCTCACCGACACCTAGACCTATGACCAGGGGATTTTCCTTCCTGGCCACGACGATCTCCTCGGAGCCTTCGACCATCGCCGCGATAGCATATGTGCCCGTTACATCATCCATGGTCGCTCTCAGAGCATCGTGGAGATCTCCTTTGAAATGCTTCTCGAGGAGATGTACCAGGACCTCAGTATCCGTCTCTGAGGTGAAGAAGTGACCCTCAGACTCCAGCTGCCTTCGTAGTGGGGAATTGTTCTCAATGATACCGTTGTGGACGAGGGCGATGCGGCCTGTACAATCGACGAAAGGGTGGGCATTGCTCTTCGAAGGTCGGCCGCAGGTAGCCCATCTAGTGTGTCCGATCCCGACCGTTCCCTCCAAGCGGGGAAGCGAACTCTCAAGGTTGCTGATCTCCCCTTGGTCCTTGTGGATGAATATCGCATCCCCGTTGACCGCGACACCCGCAGAATCATACCCTCTGTACTCAAGGCGCTTGAGACCGTCGATTATGACATCCGCTGCTCTGCGCTGCCCCGAGTATCCTATGATCCCACACATCAGTAGACGACACTCCTATACTCCAGATTATCCCTGATTCTGGCCTGGGGCGATATTCTACAACCAGCCCCGATTATGCAGCCAGGATAGAGAACTGCTCCGGAGCCCACCGTGGTGTTCTCACCTACCAGAGCCCCGATCTCATCCAGCTTGAACATTTCGTTCTCAACCTTGGTGAACGCCTGGCCACTTGGGGCGGAGCATCCGGGCCCCAACCTTACGCCGTCGTCGATCACTGAGTGTGAGATGTGGACGTGAGAGTTCACAATCACATTATCCATTATTACGCTCTGCGAAATGAAGGCAAAGGGTTCGATCTGAGATCCATCGCCGATTCTTGTTGATGGGAATATGGTAACATTGGGGCCGATGTCGCATCCCTCACCGATGAACACTGGTCCCTGAACATAGGTTCCGGAGCGCACTCTGGTCCCTTCACCGATCTCCACTGGACCCTTGAGGGTGACCCCTGCTTCCACATTTCCCGCAATGGATTGTCCTCCAGAACCAAGGGCAACAGCATTCAGACCGATCAGGTCCCAGGGATAAACGGCGTCGATCCACAATCCCGTGCTTGAGATCGCTCTCAGCTGCAGTTCGGGAAGCAACCTCTGCAATACATTGGTGATTCCCAACCCATCCTCCGATGCCAGGTTGCCCATGGCGTCCAAGATATCAAGGTTGAAGCGGTACATTCCGGTGTTGATGACGTTGCCGATATCCTCTTCCGGTTTCTCCACGATGGAGATGACATTGCCCTTAGTGGCCTGAATGACTCCGTACTTGGATGGGATCTCGCTCTTGGTAACGAGCATGGCGGGTGCGCTGCCCAGCACGAGGTCTCTGACGGTGCGGCCGTCGATGATGTTGTCACCTGCCACCAGCAGGAATTCATCGTCTATGTAATCCGCCGCTGCCATTAGCGCGTGGGCGGTTCCCAGTTGTCTTTCCTGGAAGGCATACTTAATCTTGACCCCGAAATGATTTCCGTCCTCGAAATGGGACATGATCCGCTCCTTCTTGTAGCCAACTACCATTACGATATCGGTGATATCGTTCTCCACAAGTGCCCTCACTACATACTCGAGAATCGGTCTCTTTCCCACGGGTATCATGACCTTAGGCCGGGAGACCGTGAACGGACGAAGTCTGATTCCCTCGCCAGCTGCCAGTACTACTGCCTTCAAACCCTCTCCTCCGGCGATTTCTATTCCAGCGGACGATATTAAATCTTTGCTGCGAATCCGCACTGAACGTCCAGTGATTGGTTCCTTTCCTTAAAAGATGTCCTCAATGATATCATCACCGAGAATTACCCGCAAAGCTTTATTGGACACCTGTCAGATTTTAGACTGGTCGTGATAGTCGACCGTTTAATGGGGTAGTGGAATGGAACCCAGACCTTCAATGAGAATCCCTCAGGAGATCTACAGCTTCTTCATGAACCCCGGGGGTCACTCCTTGATCCTCAGGGGAAACGCCGGTACGGGGAAGACCACCTTCGCCCTACAGATCATGGAAGACCTATCGGATCTGGAGAGGAGCTACTATGTCTCCACCAGGGTGTCCGATGCCTCCCTCTTCATCCAGTTCCCATGGCTGGAGAAGAGGATGAGCAATAGAGGCATGGGCATGGAGGACAAAGACACCGAGTGGCCTCACAGAGTAGGACTGAATAATCTGAAGGGCTACGAAGAGAGCTCGATAGGGATAAACAGTGGGGAGATGTCCATCTCCATCGGCAGGGAACTCAAGGACATTGAAGCTTTATACGATGCGGTAGAGGCCAACTTGCCCAAAAGGTCGCTGGTGGTCATTGACAGCATCGATGCCATGGCCGAGAAGTACGAGATGTCCACTACCAAGCTCATTAATACGATGCAGAAGGACATAGTGGAACAATACGGAGCCAACGCCCTATTCGTCCTTGAGAATGCTGACTCCCAACTCGACTATCTGGGAGACGGCGTTGTCAAGCTCGCATTGAACGAGTATCAGAGGAGAAGGATCAGGGAGATTGAGATCCTCAAACTGAGAGGATGCGAGATCTACCAGCCAAAGTACCTCTACACCCTGAAGGGCGGTAGGATCATGAGCTTCGGACAGAACGGATTGAGCACGGCAATCACGCCCAAGCAATGGTCACCCATCAAGGATGTAGACGGGAGGGTGTCTAGCGGCATCGTAGATCTCGATCGCCTCCTGGGCGGGGGTCTTGAGAGAGGATCCATCATACTCATTGAGCTCGGCGAGGGAATATCCACATCCTTCACCAGGATTTTGGAAGCCTCCCTGGTATCCAACTTCATATCGATGGGGAGGGGAGTTCTCTGGGTTCCAATTAGGAAGGCCAGTGCAGAAGCTGCAAGAGCCCAAATCGTGAACGTGATAGATAATGTTGACTTCGACCGCCTGGTGCGCATTCCCGTTTCAGCCAATCAGTCTGGGATGTACGAGGCCAAGCACGTGATGGTAGTCGAGGGATCCGATGCGTCCGCCGATCTCAGCTGGAAGACGATAGAGTATAGCCTTCAGGAGGCTGAAACACCCATTCTATCCCTGGTGGGCTTCGATACCATGGAGTCCATATACGGCAGCGACCTGATGGACCAGATAATGGGACACCTGGCATCGGTCAAGGCCAACAGGAGCATATTCGTGGGAATCACTTCCCCATCGGCCCGGTCGACGGACAGGCTTGCTGATCTCGCCAACCTGCACATCAAGATCGACAGGATCGGCGGGACCATCATCATCTATGGTGAGGAGCCGTTCACCGAATGTAATGCGATTACATACGATGAGCGTGAGAGGGGAGCCTGCGTGACGCTGACGCAGATTGTCTGAGGGATTTCAATTGATCAAAGCTAAATTCCCTGAATGGTGCTCGATCCTTATGCTGGGGAGCCCAGGCATTGGTTCACTGGAATTTAACATCAGCTTGGCAAAGAATTACATCGAAGAGGGTCAGACCGTTGTTTTTGTCAGCACCGACATACATGCGGACAACCTGCTCTATCTCATGGAGAAGTTCGGGATGAACGTGAAAGAGAACCTCGGCAAGAAGTTGTTCCTCATAGATTACCATTCCTCCCTGCTAGGCACCTTCGAGAACGACGGTCATCACAATGATGACGTGAAATATGTTGTAGATCTTGAGGGGATCATGTTCAACATCGATTCCATCACCGACCAGGTTGGCGCCCCAATCAAGATCTTCATCCAATCCCTCTCGACGTTGTTCCTGTACAACCAATCGAACGTTGTACTCAAGTTCTTCCAGATCTCTAGCTCGAAGATCAGGTCGGATTTCGGCTCGGCCATTTTCACGCTTCACGACGGAGTGCACGACAGTACCACCGTGAACCACCTAATTGCCATAGCCGATGGGGTGATTGAACTGAAGTTCGACGACGATCTCAAGAAGAGGATGAGGATAAGGAACATGAGAGGATTCCCGACATCCTCCCAGTGGATTCCCTTTGAGATCAAGCAGATCCAGCAAATGAATACCAGGCCATTGCTCGAGTGGAAATAGGCTCATCATTCCAGAAAGGCTTCCAGGAATGTGACGAATTCTCTCACGTTGGAGCCCCCGGCCCTCTCGAGGTTGAGGACGCAAAAAGGGCAGGGAGCCAGCAGAAGGTCGGCTCCGGAATCCGAGAAACTGGACATCTTTTCGTTCGCTAGGTCCAAGGCCACGTCGGGATGACCTGCGACGACCCCACCTCCGCCCCCACAGCACATGTCCGCGTTCTCAAGCTCTAGAACCTCCAGACCCGGAACCTCCTGTAGGAGGGCGAGGGCATAGTCCATTGCATGGCGCCCTATGGTACGGGAAAGGTGGCACGGCTGGTGAAACGCTACCTTGATGTCACCTGCGTGCCTGAAACTCAGTTTATTCAATCCAACCGATTCGTAAAGGTACTCGATGGTGTGAAGTGGTTCGACACCATAATGATTGAACAGTTGGGTTGTGCAACCAGGACAGGAAGTGACTATGGTCTCGAACCCCTCGAATGTTCGCAGGTTCTCCTCTACCAGAGATTCCATTCTATCCCGGTCTCCCACCTTCTCCAGAGGCGCCCCACAGCAGACCCATCCTTTGGGCACCCCGAAGTCCGTACCAACCTTTTCAAGAGTGCTCACCGTACCCCTGTATATAGAGGGGATCCTCTCCCTGCTGATGCAACCCGGGAAGTACATCACTTCCCCCCTTTCACCCGCAGGAGCGGGGGGAGCCCCCCCCTCGGGCTCGATGGACATTCGAAAGCGATCCACGTTCTCAACTATCCTTCGGTGTCCAGGTAGCATCTTCAAAGGATCGAACATCACCTTGCGGATCTCTAGTATTGCCTGAGGTAGGTCGATCCGGGAGGGGCAGACCTCCTCGCACTTCCAGCAGGTGGTGCACTTCATGATATGGTCTCTCAACCGGTTTATCTCCACAGAGAACCTGGGACCGTCCACGGCCAAGGTTCTGGGACCCGAGAATGACTGGATCCCTTCAACGCAGACCACGGGGCAGGACTGCTCACATCCCCCGCACTTTATGCACTGGTCAGTGGTCACCCCACCACCTCCATGATGGTCTGGGCCGCCAGCCATGAGGTGAGCATTGCAGCTCCCATTCCCCCTCCTGAGGGATAGGAGAATCCGGATATCACCGATCCGGCCACGGCAGCATTTGCAATTATCTCACCGGAGCACCTAGGGCGGAGCACGGAATCAACCTCAACACCAGCATTCGATAGCTCAACCAGATCCTCAGCGTGCAGCGTCCTGAGATCTTCCCCTATTAATGTGCAGGAAGCGCCCATTAGGGGCTCGAGCACAGATTGACCCTTCAGGGTGAGACCGCCTCCCACCGAATCACCGGTGGCAAGCACTATAGAGGAGAGGTCCACCCTCGCTTCCCGGGAACGGGAATTCAGGACAACTCCGGTGACCTCGCCATTGACGATTTCCACATCGAATGCTCTCCAGCCGAGCAGCATGGTGCATCCCTTCGCCCGTGCCATGGATTCCATGGCTGCCTGCAATCTTCTTCCCGGAAGGGATAGGGGCGTGACCAGCTCGAAGACCTCCTTTCCAGAGCTTCTCTCCAGAAAGCTCATCCCCTCTTGGTAGCCCGAAAGATCGAACACTGGCGGGATACCCACGAGCTCGCCCTCAACCTCGGATATCGCCTCTGCTAGCTCATCCGTTAGATCCTTCCGCTTGGCCAGCCTCGACACCTCACATGCGGTGAGGTCGGTCCGTCCCTCAAAAGAAGAGGGTTTCGTCCAGAAGGGACGTATCTCCATGTCCAGCGTGGACTTGATCATCCTCGAGGCGAGGTCTGGATCCGAATCGCGATGTCCCATTATGCCAAGCAACGAAGTCCCTTTCTCCGATATGTGCTCCAATCTTCCCCTCAGGTTGTATATCTGAGGAATTGAGCATTGGTAAGGTGTGCCCAGGCTGGTGAGCATTCTCCTTATGGAAAGTGGGTTTCCCCTCATGGGCAAACCCTGCATCTCCAGGTCCGGTATGAGGAAGGAGTACAGGTCCTCCAAGACCATGATCACCTCATCGCGATCTTTCCCTGCCAGCGAGTACGGGAACTGGGAGGCGAGAACATTGGGATCAATGAGATCGCTTTCGATCTGATCCAACACGTTTATGCAACCGGTAGAAAGGGATGTCGAGGTCTCTCCTGTTCCCACCACCGCCACCTTGACGTCCCGAGATGCCAGGCGGGAAGCGCAGAGCAAGCCCGCGGCCCCATGGCCCACCACCAGACAGTCGAAGTCCATTGGAGGAGTGGGTCTAATGGCCATCGCCCCCTTTCCGTTCCAACGACAATGATTTGAAGAGCTGAACCTTGAGAAGTTCCTGCCTTAGCTGGGTGTCGAAAAGAACTGGTTGAACACCTTTCCACCTTTCTTCTAGGAAGTCCTGGAGAAGAGGCAAGGGGTCTTCCCCCGACTCATCAAGGACCGAGAGGGTCCTGGTCACGCACATGCCTGACTGGCAGTATCCCATTCCCGCCCTTGTTCTCCTGAGGATGTCCGCGATGCTCAACACGTCCTCTGTCTGGGCGAAATATACGGCTTCCCCCCTCAGTACCTGCTCGCAGGAGCAAAGCATCTCCCTGCCCCTTAGGGTGCGGGAGCACTCCCCGGCTATGTCCCTGCAGGCGGCTCCGTACTTGGCGGCCATTCTTCCCGCCTGGAAATCCGATATGAGATCGAATTCGTGATCGGAACACTCTCCTCCGATTTCTTGAGATGCGGTCCGGCACTTTCCCCTGTTCCCCAGCTTTTCCATCACCAGGTCGGAGACCTTCTCTGCCATCAGTCGGTAGGTGGTTAGTTTCCCACCGATGATGCTCACCATGTTGACCACCCCCTCCTGGGAGTGATCGATGAGCTTGAAGGTGCGGCTGATGTCCCTGCCCTCATCCCCCTCGGCAGGAAGAGGTCTGATGCCTGCATATGCCCTCACCGCCCTTGTCTCTCCAATGGATGGCACCATTTCGGCTGCCTGCTGGATCAGAAGCTTGACATCATCAATGGTGGCCACACAATCATCAGGGCTTGATATCTCATCACAGGTGGTGCCAACGATACTGCTGGAGTGGCTTGGAACGATGATGTCACCATCGGAGGGAAGACGGAGCCTGTTGACCAGCCCGTTCACCTTCCTGCCGTTCATTATGACCAGGGACCCCTTGTCCACCCGGATCGGTATCTCCAGGCCCACCATGGATGCGATGCGAGAGCCCCAGGCCCCGGTAGCGTTGATCACCATATCGGGCTTTACCACGCTTAATGAGGTTGACCTTCTGTCCCTGATCCGGACCTCTATCACGGTGTCCTCCCAGAGATCCATACCCACCACCTCACAGTGGTTACGAACCTCAGCGCCCATAGCCCTCGCCTCCGCCACATTGGCTTGGGTGAGAAAGAACGGGTCGATGTATGCGTCCAGAACGGAGACAGCCACCTGGGTGCCGGGAGAGATCAGGGGCTCTCTCTCCAGAGCCTCCCTGACAGTGATCTCCTCAGCTTTCACACCGGTGTTCGAACAGCCCCCCATGAAGTTGTCCAAGTAGCTCGCATCGGAGTCGTTGATACCCAGGTAAATTCCCCCGGTGTCCTCGATGCAGAAAGGAGCGATCCGTTTCAGTACCTTATTCTCAATGGCACACTCCCTCGCGGAATCTGGGTCCTTGACCGCATAACGTGCACCGCTGTGGAGCATGCCGTGACTTCGGCCCGTGGCGCCGGCCGAGAAGTCCCCTCTCTCTAGCAATATGACCTCCACTCCCCTCATGGAAAGGTCACGGGCGATTCCCGCCCCCGTGGCGCCGCCACCGATCACTAATGCCTCACACCGCAATGAAACACCTCAACGCTCTTCCTTGGGAACCCAATCCCCAGCACGCTTAACAGCCCTCCTCCAGTTCTCGTACAGAAACTCCCTTGTCCCGGATTTCATGGAGGGCTCGAAGGTGCGGTCTATTATCCAGTTGTCCTTGAGCTCATCCAGATCCTCCCAGAATCCAGACGCGAGCCCGGCGGCATAGGCCGCTCCGAGAGCGGTGGTCTCCTGGACCGTTGGGCGTAATACTTGCACATCAAGTATGTCGGACTGAAGCTGGCAGAGGAAGTTGTTCTTGGTGGCCCCTCCATCAACGCGCAGTGATTTTAGCTCTATGCCAGAGTCCGCCTGCATGGTCTCGGCCACGTCCCTCGTCTGGAAACAAATGGATTCCAAGGTGGCTCGGACGATGTGCTCCCTTTTCGTCCCTCGTGTAATACCCACTATGGTTCCCCGGGCATAGGGGTCCCAGTAAGGCGCCCCCAATCCAACGAAAGCTGGGACGAAGTAAACCCCTCCCGAATCTTGAACACAGCTGGCCATCTTCTCTGTCTCAGCCGCGTTGACGATGATGCGTAGGCCGTCTCTCAGCCACTGAACTGCCGCTCCAGTGATGAAGATCGATCCCTCAAGAGCATAACATGCCCTCTGGTCACCGATCTTGTAAGCCACAGTAGTAAGAAGACCGTTGGAGGAGATGATCCTCTCCGTCCCAGTGTTCTCAAGCATGAAGCTACCCGTCCCGTAGGTATTCTTGGCCTCACCTGGCTTGAAGCAGGTCTGCCCGAAAAGCGCGGCCTGCTGGTCACCGAGGTCTCCGCACACTGGCATAGAGAACCCTTCCACTTCCTCCAGCACATTTCCGTAGGTCTCTGGGTCGCTCGACGGTCTCACCTCCGGAAGTATGGCCTCAGGAACACCCATTATTTCCAGGAGCTCCTGATCCCACTCGCAGTCAGAGATATCAAAAAGCAGGGTTCTGGAGGCATTCGATGGGTCCGTCACATGCTGACCAGTCAGATTCCATATCAACCATGTGTCCATGTTACCGAACATCAGCTCGCCGTTGATCGCCCTCTTCATCGCCCCGGGAACATTCTGCAGGATCCACTTGATCTTGGTACCCGAGAAGTAGGGATCCAGTACCAATCCCGTTTTCTTAGAGAAGACCTCTGAGTGACCATCGGCCGCTAGAGACTCACATATATCAGCGGTTCGCCTGCACTGCCAGACTATTGCGTTGTATATTGGATTTCCGGTGTTCCTGTCCCAGATTACAGTGGTCTCCCTCTGGTTCGTTACCCCCAGGGCGGAGATCTGTGAGGGTTCAAGTCGCTTGGCATCCAGGGCTCCCCTCATGACCTTCCTGGTCTTCTGCCATATCTCCACTGGATTATGCTCCACCCATCCCGGTCTTGGGAATATCTGGGTGTGCTCCTCGTATGCGGAGGAGACCATCTCGCCCTCTCTATCAAAGACCGCGAACCGGGTACCGGTTGTCCCCTGGTCTATGGCACCCATATAATCAGCCATGATGCCCTCCCTTTCAAATGTATGAAGGTATCAGTATTTCCAATTTCCCGGGCTCGAAAAGTATTGGATTTGAGATCGTTTTCTGCTCAATTCATTTGCTCGAGTTTCTCTATCTCACTAGCCTCTTTGATCAATGAAAGGGTAAGCGCTATCCTGATGGCCACTACCACTGCCAGTATGCTGACCTCATCGAGGGTCCCCTTGACCACGGTAAGGATTATGTCTGCCCCGATGAGGAAGTCAAGACCAAGGATCATCCTATGAGTGAAATTATGCCTTATCTTTCGGTTGCTGTGTTCTGTTCTGTTCCTCAACTCATTGAGTAAAAAAAGGATAAAAGCCATGATCCCCGCGTAGAATATCAGAAGAACTCCTGCCACCGCAAGGATGTCCGAGAGAATGGTCATCAGTTCGAAGAGCAGAGGATCCATGGGAACAATTAATGTATGTTGACATATTAATATATTTCAAACATTGTAAATGGATCAGAGAAAGTTAAGGAGAAGTAGCGGGGGGTCGATTTGAACGACCGATCTCCGGGTTATGAGCCCGACGGGATTTCCTGGCTACCCCACCCCGCTGTGCGATTCTCTATAAAATCGACCTAGATAAGGTTTTGGGTCAGAGGAACTTTCTGAAACGCATCAGGTCCTCGATATCTCCCTTAACTCTTAGCTTTCGGAGTGCAAGCGCCTTCATGGGTTTTATCCTTCGTGAAATGAGTCCCTCCATCGTCTCTGGGTCGGATATCAACTTGATATCCGCATCATCCAGCAACCCATCTTGGAATGAATGAACCCTCCCCTCCTCCAGTACGAAGGAGTACGTTTCGCTCCCAAGATCGATGTTCACCTTCTTGACGATGCCCGACAGTTCCGCCCTCATCTTCTCGTCCGTCTCGATCCTTGAGTGGAACTTGTCAATCATCTGCTGAATAGAATCCCTGACAACCATGATCAATCCGTCCAATCGGTAAGCTTGCGCGTCCTCGAGAGGTTCAGGAGCCTCCTGGATGTATCCCAGGACCTCCTGGCGTAGGGGGGTAAATCCCCCTTCTCACTTATCCAATTTTCTAGGAAGGACAATGTAGTTGGATCACTGGCATATCCGCTCCCGACAGGCCGACCGAGCTCCTCGCTGATCCTGTCCATCATGCTGTCACGGGTCTCCTTGGCCACTATCGAAGCCGCCGAGACCACGGGGTATTGCTCGTCCGCTTTATGCTCGCAAACGATCTGGACGTCGCATTCAAGATGGTTGCAGACCATCCTTCTGAACCTGTCGGGGTCGACATCCGCCGCGTCAGCGAAGATCATGCTCCCCTTGAACCTTGAAAGGGCATTAGCGAAGGCGCGAGCCTCGATGTCGTTCAGTGAACAATTGACACGCTGCTCATCGATTTCATCGTGAGTGATGATGACTACTTCAGTATCCGCCACCTGATGGATGGCGGAGTAAAGCTCGATCCTCCTGGCTCTGGTGAGCTTCTTGGAATCCCTAACGCCCATCTCGATTAGGGGCGCATCGTCTTCCACCATGACGGCGGCAACGACCAGAGGTCCAAGCACCGGGCCCCTTCCCGCTTCGTCCACTCCGCACTTCCCGGATAATCTAAGATCACTCATTGCAACCCTTTCAAATTGTCCGGATTATCCATGTTGCCCCGTATTACATTTTTGGCTGGAAGAATCTGGGTGAAAGGCTCATGAAAGGCCTACTACTTTCCCTGTTTCACGGCTAATCTTTAAATCATGCGTTCCAATGCCGGTTCTGGTGAGCGCATTTCCACCCCGGACGTCCAAAACAGATACCTTAACAACGGCTACAAGCTGACCAAAGTCGGCGTTACAGGAGTGAAGAAACCAGTCACGGTAAGGAGGGGTGACAATGTGATAGTCATCAACTCCACGATCGACGTCTTCGTTGACCTTCCATCGACACAGAAGGGCTCACATCTTTCCCGGAACCTCGAGGTCATATCGGAACTAGTGGACATGAGCGTCAGGGAACCAGTACCTGGCCTGGAAGTGTTGGCGGCCGACATCTGCAGGCAGCTACTTGAGAAACACGAGTACGCCTCCTGGGCGGAGGTGAACATCACCGGCGATTATTTTCTGGAGAGGGAATCTCCAAACGGCAAGAAGAGCCTGGAATCATTCAAGCTCATAGCCAAGGCGAGGAATAGGAGGGGAGATGGACTCGTGAAGCTCATCGGTGTAGAGGTGGTGGGAATGACCGCATGTCCCTGCGCCATGGAGACGGTGAGGACCTCGTACGACGAATTCGTCCCCAATGGTGGCCCCCAGACACCGGTAATAAGTCACAACCAGCGAAACGTATCATCCGTGATCATGGAGGTGCCGGAGGAGTATGATGTCGAGGCTAACGACCTCATAGACATCGTGGAGAACTCATTCAGCAGCCCCACCTACGAGATCCTGAAGAGGGATGCGGAGGCGTACGTCGTGGTGAAGGCACACATGAACCCCAAGTTCGTGGAGGATGTGGTGAGGGAGATACTGGGAAGGATACTGGAGAAGTATTCCCATCTACCTGACAATGTGCTGATCACCGTAAGAAGCGAGAGCCAGGAATCCATCCACAAGCACAATGCATTCGCGGAGAGGATGACCACGCTTGGAGAACTAAGAGAGTGAGTTCTGGTTTAATTCGCATTTCTTGTTCGAATGATCCTCGTTGAAGATTGAATTGTCTCCTTTCTAGCAACAAAGTAATGACTATTGCTATGGTGAATTATATCGGTGTTCGAAACCCTTAGTCTCGATTACCATTAGGGACATGGAGACCTAAGAATAGGGATTAATCTTTTCTAGAAAGCAGACGTTCACTGTCCAGACCCCGATCGCGATGGGCAAGCACGACCTTTGCGAATGGTGGAGAATTGAGGTGTGCACATGATCAAGGCCATTGTAACTGACATTGACGGTACCATCACTGACAGTCGCCGGAGGGTTCAGTGGGAAGCGGTAGAGGCTTTGAGGGAGCTCCAGGATAATGGAATTGAGGTGATGATAGCCTCCGGTAACGTGCTTCCAGTAGCACTTGGCCTTCACATATTCATTGGCCTGAACGGTCCGATCATCGCTGAGAACGGCGGCATTGTGGCATATGGAGAGGAAGTGCACAAGGTCAACTCCAACCAGAAACCCATTGAGGCCTTTGAGTACCTCAAGGGAGTCTTGCCCGTTGAGCGCCTTTTCACCGACAAGTGGAGGGAGACCCAGGTCGCCCTAAGACTATCGGTGAAAGAAGAGGACGTTCGGCAGGCGCTCTCCGGTTGGGACCTCGAAATCGAGGCCACTGGTTTCGCTATCCACTTGATGGAGAAGGGACACAGCAAGATGTCTGGGGTCAAGAAGGCCTGCGAACTCCTTGGAATAGACGTTGACGAGGTGGCTGCCTTCGGTGATTCGGACAACGATGTAAAGATGCTCAGGGGATGCGGTTACGGCATAGCCGTGAGCAACGCATCCGAAGCTGCTAAGGGAGCGGCTGATTACGTTACGAAGGAATCCCATGCGGCTGGAGTGGTCGAGGGCCTCAAGTGGCTCCAACTACTCTAGCACGGAATCTATACCAGTCGGATATCCAGACATTTATTATTACAATAGAACCTTACATTAATCCACCGGGATCGTTTGGTCCTCAGTGGTGAAATGGAGGCGTGATACCTTGAAAATGCTTGGGACCTGTAGCCAATGTGGAAAGCCCACGGATCACACATGCCCCATGTGTGGGAGATCCGTTTGCGCCGAGCACCGCGACAGGGAAACTGGACTCTGTCAGCACTGCAGGGGTAGAAAGCCCACGGACCCATCGGAGCGAACCTTGGTGTGAGTTCAACCTAGGATCTTCTTGGCCTCATCAATGTCCAAATCTAAGGCTTTCAGAAGGTACTGAAGGGCCTTTCGCTTAATGATCAGCAATCCCTGTTCGTCCAAGAACTGCTCGTGCACTTCAGGAGCCCTTCGATAATAGGCGACAGCGAATTCTGAGTAGTAGTTCGATGAATTTCCGCTGTCCAGCTCTGCCGCTTTGTTGTATGCCCCTTCGGCATCATTGAACCTTCCCTCATCTATGCAGAAGGCGCCCATTGAACTGTAATAATATGCGTTCTCTGGATCCAACTCTATGGCCTTCTTGTATGCAAGGAGAATATCATCGGATGTGACCTTGGGTACGAGCATGCCAGCCTCGGCCTTACCGAAATATGCCTCGGCGTTGTTCGAATCCTCTTTAATAACCTTGTCGAACTTCGAGAGGGCCTTCTTATACTCCCCCTGACTGAGAAGCTGGTATGCCTGTTCGATCAACTTCTGAGAGCCTTCCATCAAAGCACCTTATCTGGAGTAAACCAAGACTAGGAAATAAAGATTTTCGCCAAGGTATAAGTGCTTGGATAATCAGGAAGCAATGTCTACATTCTCGCACCACGACGAACAGTTAAATATTCTCAGCAGATAATCGATGCTGTCCCATTCCTAGGGTGAACACATGGATTTGGAAGTTGTGAGGAAGGTCGCACGGATAGCCAGGCTCGAGCTGTCTGAAGATGAACTGGAAGAGTTCTCCAGAGATCTGGAGGAGATACTGGAGTATCTTTCTGGACTGGATAAGGCGCCATCGTGCGAGGAATACGGCTTCAATCCTGTACCCATAGAGGACGTGATGAGGGAGGATGAACCATGCATAGACATCGACCCATCACTACTTAGGGAGTTACTGGACACATATCAAGACTGGGTAAGGGGGCCGAGGCTAGCGTGACCAGGCCCTCATTCATTCAAGGGCTTCACAAACTCAACGAGCGATTCCATATCTTCTCAGAGATCATCGAACGGGATGATGATTGGGAGATACCCGAGGACGGTTTCCACTTCTCCGCCAAGGACAATCTCTGTTCCTTGGAAATGCAGACCCGTGCCGGTTCTAAGATACTGGATGGTTACAGACCTCCATTCGACGCCACATCCATCAGTAGACTGAAGGAGGCGGGAGGGGTCCTGGTGGCCAAGGACAACATGGATGAGTTCGGATTCGGGACCTTTTCCACCAACTGCGCCTATGGCGTCCCCCGCAACCCCTACGATGAGGAGAGGTGCTGCGGCGGTTCCAGCGGAGGTTCGGCGGCAGCAGCCTGTTTGATAGAAGGGCACCTGGCTCTAGGAGAATCGACGGGGGGATCCATCGCCTGCCCCGCTGCCTTCTGCGGAGTCTACGGCCTCACCCCCACTTACGGCCGGGTCTCTCGCTACGGACTGGTGGATTACGCCAACTCCTTGGACAAGATCGGTCTGCTCTCCCGATCGGCGGAGCAGATAGTGAAGCATCTGCCGACCATATCCGGAAAGGACCCCATGGATCCCACCTCCTGGGCTCAGCCAGAACTATTGTTAGAAGGAATGGAGGCAAAGAAGATAGCGGTTCCAAGGGAAGCTCTCGATGGACTTGATGAGAGCGTTTCTGATACGTTCATGCGGATAATGAATAACATGGAATCCATAGGAATGGAGGTGGAGGAAGTGAGCATCCCCTCATTGAGTTATTCTCTTCCCGCCTACTACATCCTGGCCACTTCGGAATCCTCAACGAATCTCGCCCGCTACTCTGGGATGAGATTCGGGGTCAGAAATGATAACTACAACAGTCATTTCAACGACTTCTTCTCCCAAATCAGATCCAGAG
>DATKXF010000025.1:0-7526 GCA_035529155.1 Methanomassiliicoccales archaeon
CTCCACCAAGGGTCTGGATGAAGACGTTAAGGTGAAGAGTGCAAACAAGGCCATCCTGGTTTCCATAATTCTCTTCGTGATTTTCGTTCTTATAGGCAACAATCTCCTTCAGATATTCGATATATCGATCTCCGCCTTCAAGCTGGCCGGGGGCATCATCCTGTTCCTGCTGGCCCTGGAGATAATCTTTGGTCTCCAGCTGGGAGGGCAGGGGGAGAAGAACGTGGCATGGGTGGTTATAGCCTCCCCACTGCTCACCGGTCCGGGTGTGATGACCACGGCCATAGTGCTGGCCGGACAACACGGCTATCTGCTGACGATACTTGCTGGGCTTCCAGTACTGCTATTCACCTGGTTCCTGCTCAGGAAGGCATCCCTCATCGTGAGGTTACTAGGCAACAATGTCATCGACATCACATCCCGGATAATCGGCCTTCTCGTAGCCGCCATGGGTGCGGAGTTCGTCCTGAGCGGGGTCATGGAATATGCCAAAACCAACGGCGTTTATGCGATCCTCCGCATGATTCATTGATTGGATTCAATAACATCGCGGCATCAGACTCTCGTTTCAGCGCTCCATTTTCCCTTCTTCTCCCAACCCGAGAGGATCAGGTAGAGGACGCAGGACCCTGCCAGTATCATCGCGCTGACCATCAGCGCGGCGGAGATGGAGACGGAGTTGGAGATTACTCCCATAGCCAGCGAGCCTGTCATGAAGCCGACCTGCAAGATCAAGGACTCGAAGGAAAGCAGCGTGGAACGCTTTGCCGCCGGCACCTGTGAGTTGAATATGGCAGCGTGAGGGGAGCTGGAGAGCCCGTTGAAGGCGAATGTTACCAGGTAGAAGAAGGCGAATCCCAGGATGTCTCCCTGCAATGCAAGGGCCAGCATTAACAAGCCCATCATGCCCCTCATTCCCACCAGGCTCAGAGCGAGCCGTCCTTTGATTCTCTCGCTCAAAGAGGCGGATATTGCGTTTCCAAGCGAGCCCATCAGGAAGTATCCGGCCGCCAACACCCCGTATATCCATGTCTGCGAATCGACTCCGATAAGTTCCCCGACCCTGGGCTGCCATAGAAGTTCCAGACCCGCGAACCCGAACCCGACCGCCACAGTGGCCATGAGAAGGATCTTGATGACAGGGTTTCTTGCCCCGTACATGATGGATGTGGATAGAATCTCCGGCAGCTTCTTGAAGCCATCAGAGGCCTTTCCGATGAACTCCCCATGCTCGAAGACCAGGGCGGAGGTCAGGAAGAACTGGATGATTGCCAGCAGTATCATCAAAACCAGGTTGCCCGAGTAGATGTTGAATCCCGGGATCTGCTCGAACCACGGTCCAACGGTCATGGGCATCACCCCACCGATAATGGATGCCGCGGCCAGTCCCAGAGGGAGGAACACTCCCACCTTGGCCAAGGACTTCTGGAGATTGCCCTCGGGATGCGCCCGGTTGAACTCGTCAACGAACCACGCGTCCATGGAACCGGAGGACAAAGCTCTCGCAACCCCGAAAACCAGGAATGCGAGGGCCATAGTGATGAAGTTCCAGGATATTAGGATAAGCAGGTAGGAGATTATCTGGACCACTACGGAGATGAGGTACACCCTCTTGCGACCGATGCTGTCCGACAATCCCCCTGTTGGGAGCTCCAAGAGGATGACGGTGGCGGAGTAAATGGCAGCTGTCACGCCAACCTCCAGGAGATTCAGACCCTTGTCCAGCTGCACCAGGATCAATATTGGAAAGAAGAGTCCAATTATGAACCAGTGGAACGATTGATTGATTACGAAGACAAAGTGGATGTCGTCCCTGATCATCTAACGGACTCCTTTCGTCCTGTGGGTAGATAAAATTCGACACAGAAAAATTTGTCCCCTCCCAATTCGAGAGTCATTTCCTTAAGCTAGGAAGCGTTATTTCCCCTCGTGAGTGGCATCTGGGTCGCCCTGGCTGTTTTCCTCTTCACATACTTCCTGATATCGATAAGACGCCTTCCAAGGATCAAGCTCGATCGCCCGATCGCAGCCCTCGTAGGAGCCGTTCTCATGCTCATACTGGGAGTGGTCACTCCCGAGAGGGCGCTGGAATCGATCGATCTGGATATACTGTTCCTCCTGCTCGGAATGATGCTGCTGGTGGTAGGGCTGGAGTTCTGTGGCCTCTTCGAGTGGGTCTCCATCCGAATGATCAGGTACTCCGGAACGCAGTTCAGGCTTCTCCTCCTGGTGATGGTGGTGAGCGCCGTGCTTTCCGCCCTCGTTCTGAACGACGCGGTGGTGCTGATGTTCACCCCCATCGTCATCAAGACCTGCAGGCTGGTGAAAACGGATCCCGTTCCCTTCCTTGTGGGAGAGGTGGTCGCCGCGAACATTGGAAGCGTGGCAACAGCGGTGGGGAACCCCCAGAACGCGTACATAGCCACCAAGGCAGGCATAGGATTCCTGGAATTCTCGGCCGCGCTGCTCCCCGTGGCCGTGGTTTCCCTCCTGATCGGAGTCGCTCTGATCTACATCATCTTCAGGAAGGACATCGAAAAGGGGGATGCCGCCGCCCTCCGTTCTCTCGCTCTAGCGAATGGGTGGTCACGTCTCAGAAATTTCATTTTGGAGGGGGACAGCCAGGCCAAGGAGGGTATGGTGAACCTACGCAACAGGCGAAGGGCGCTGCAGGCGATCCTGCTCATCACGCTCATTGCGGTCCTGGGCTTCTCACTGAGCAGCTTCATCGGAATCCCCCTCTTCATGGTGGCCTTCGCGGCCGGGGTTGCCGCGTTCCTGGTCCTGTTGCTCATGACCGATGTCCGAAGCGGAGAGGTCCTGAGAAAGGTGGACTGGTCGATAATACTGTTCTTTGTGGGTCTGTTCATCGTTCTGCAGGGCGTGAGGGACTCCGGGCTTCTTGTCGAGATCCAGGCGCTATTTCCAGGTTTCGGGCCGGGAGAGACGCCTACCCTGGGATCGCTTACGCTCTTCTCAGCCGTACTGTCAAACCTGGTGAGCAACGTTCCCGCGGTCATGCTTCTGGGCGAAATGATCCCGATCCAGAGCACTGACCTGTGGCTCGCTCTCGCCTCATCCTCCACGCTGGCAGGGAACGCCACTTTACTTGGGGCTGCGGCAAATATCATCGTGGCGGAGAAAGCGGAGAGTATGGGTGTCGAGGTCTCCTTCAAGCGATTCGTAAAAGCGGGTCTTCCCATAGCGATTATGACCCTTCTGGTCTCTACTCTTCTGCTCTTGGTCATCTTGTGAACTATGGTCGTTGAATCGATCGGTACTAGGAGGAGATTGCCTACTCTGGGGAATCCGCTTCTACCGCTGGAACCTTATCGGACCTGCCCATCTTTCTGTTCGTCCAATTAATGAGCTTATCAGCCGAGAATAGTTCGATGAATTCCTGCTTGCTGTGATTCTTCAGCCACCATAGTCCAATGCTGGAGACGGTGAGTGCTCCCAGCAAGTCAGACATCACGTCCTGCATGGTATCGATATATGACATGTACTGCATGGTGGAGCCGAGTATCTCGTCGCTGATGAGCTCGTATATCTCCCAGCCAAGGCCGAAAGTGCAGGTGAAGGCAAACGTGAAAAGCACTATGAATGGAGCGGTAAGACGGATGGTCTTTGAGTAGTTCTCCAGGTAGATCAAGAAGAAGAATGACACATAGGCCACGACCACCGCCGCCACGTAATGGGCGACCTTGTCCCACCAATCTATGAACACGTCATAGAGGCCGAAATAGATCCCAATATCGTGCATCATGAGGACTCCGGAAATGGCCAGTACGATCGGGATCGGAAAGATGTAGATGCCCTTCCATCCCAACACGAGCAGGACCACAAGAGCCAGTACGGCCAGCATGTATGGGAAGAACGTGAGGATGGTGTTCTCTATCCCGCCCTTGGTGGAGTGGTACCAGTAATCAAGGAACAGGATCGAGTAGACCAGCACACCAGTCAGGATGATTATCGTGCACCATACGATGAGGTTGTACTTCGCCTCCCTTCTCAGATCGATCCCCCTGCAGATCCCTCGAAGGGAATTGATCGCTTGAAGATTACCATTACCACCCACATCCCCAGGATCATGAAGCCTATGTCACTGACCGCGAACATCATCCAGCGGTTGTCAATGATCAGCGCGTGACCAGTGAGAGAGTCGAAGACCAGAAGGTTGAGAATGAGAAGGGTGACCAGGAACAGTGCGATGAATAGGACAGAGAGTATTGCCATAGCTCTGTTCATCGTCAACCTGGAGTGAGATATCATCGATAGGACGATGAGAAATGCGATCGAGAGGCAGGAAACGGCAATGCCGATCTCCTTCAGGTGGTAACCCATATCCAAAGTGTAGAAGTTGAACAGCAGGGCCAGCATCAAAGCGATTATGGTGGTGAAGGCAAGAGATGCGGAAAGTGCGACGTTGATGTAGACAGGTCTCATGATCTTTCGGATCAGGATCAGTATAAGGATAGCGGCCAGGAGTGAAACCCAGGGGTCTATGGACAGTAATGCCACCACTAGTATCCCTATGCTGATGATGAACATCAGTGGGATTCCCCTCCAATTTCTCTCTACACTTTCCAATCATGACACCCGTTCTGTCGTAAAAGATTTTATCCATATTCAAAGTATAAATGTTTTTGTCCTGGAGGCGTCCTAGGTACCCACAAATCCGATGTGCGACAGGTACGCAATATTTATCGTGAATGATATGAGAGAATGAATGAGATAAAGAACGGGTGCGAGCCTGAAGAATGCCTGAAGTGACTGATGAGGAACATACTCCCGACCTTATTTTTAAATCACATCCTTCTTGTAATGGCCATGAATCACTATTGCTGGAATGATTTGGGCGGTCGGTACCGTTCTATGATATTTATTTAAAGCAGGGTGTCCATTGGGCGGCATCACAACTTATTATTAGACATTATGTTCTGCTGGACAAGGTGGTGAGATGGAGCCGGACATAAAGGACAGGGTAGAAAGGGCCAAGCGAGCGTCTATAATTCTGGCTAGCAAATCCACGGGGTTGAAAAACCGGGCGCTTGAGGCAATGGCCGAGGCTCTCGATTCCAACAGGGGACGGATCATCGAGGAGAATGCCAAGGATGTGACCCTGGCAGAAGAACTGGTCGCCAGCGGAAAGATGAGCAAGGCACTGCTCAAACGTCTGGTCGTGACCGACACGAAGATAGACTCCATGATCGACGGCATCAAGGACGTGATCGCACTGGAGGACCCGGTTGGAAAGACCCTGGACGCGATAGAGTTGGACGAAGGGCTCGATCTCTATAAGGTCAGCGCACCCATCGGACTGATAGGTGTAATATTCGAGTCCCGACCGGATGTGATCCCTCAGATAATGTCCCTCTGTCTCAAGAGCGGCAATGCCACCGTGTTCAAGGGCGGAAGCGAGGCCGCACGATCGAATCGAGCTCTTTTCGAGATCTTGGTGGATGCCACGAGGTCCGTGGAAGGGATCTCTTCCGATGCCTTCCAGCTAATGGAGACTAGGGAGGACGTCAGCGCCATTCTCGATCTCGATCAATATATCGACCTCCTGATTCCCCGAGGCTCAAATCAGTTCGTCCAGTACATCCAGGATAATACACGGATACCGGTACTCGGGCACGCGAGCGGCATCTGTCATGTCTACATTGACGAGCAGGCAGACCTAGAAAAAGCCTGGGACATCAGCCTGGACTCCAAGGTGCAGTACGCTGCGGTATGCAACGCCGCCGAGACACTTCTGGTTCATAAGGAGATAGCGAAGGAGTTCCTCCCCATCATGGCCCAGCGCCTATTGGAGAAGGAGGTGGAGCTGAGGTGCGATCGCGCCTCGCTCGAAATGCTCCTGATCATAGAGGGTTTGGATGGGTCCAATATCGTCATCGCGACCGAAGAGGACTGGGAGACGGAGTACAATGAACTCATCCTCTCAGTTGGTATCGTGAATTCAATGGATGAGGCCATCGACCACATCAACTCGTTCGGTTCGCACCACACCGATGCCGTCGTCACCGAGAATCGGGAGAACGCTTCCAAATTCGTCTCGCTCGTGGATTCCTCCAGCGTCATGGTGAACTGCTCCACGCGCTTCGCCGATGGATACCGTTACGGCAAGGGAGCAGAGGTGGGCATAAGCACAAACAAGATCCATGCCCGGGGACCGGTGGGCATGGAGGGTCTGACGATCTACAAGTACGTCCTCATCGGTAACGGACAGACGGTCGCTGATTACTCCGGGCCCAAAGGAAGAAAGTTCACTCACAGGAAGTTAGAGGGAGATTACCCGCTGTGATGGGGGTGTGTTGCTGAGCGGACGAACCGAACTACTCAACGATTTGAATGTGCTGGTCATCAAGATAGGGACCAGCTCGATAATGAGGAACGATTTCCAGGTCAACCGCAACCTCATGGACGACTTGGCCAGGCAGGTGCGAAACCTCATGGACCGGGGAATCCAGGTCATTCTGGTCAGCTCCGGGGCCATCGGCTTGGGCCTGGGAGCGATGGGAGTCCGTCCCAAGCCTTTCGAGATACCCATTCGGCAGGCCGCAGCCTCCGTTGGACAGGGAATGCTCATGAGGGAGTGGAGAGAGTCGTTCGAAAGGGTGAACCTCAAGGTTGCGCAGATCCTACTGACCTACGAGTTCTACTCAGACAGGGAGACATACCTCAACCTCAGGAACAACCTGTCCACGCTGATGGAGTATGGTGTGGTCCCGATCATCAACGAGAACGACGCGGTGTGCACCAAGGAGATCGAGGCGGTCTTCGGGGACAACGATACGCTTTCAGCCATGGTGGCCAGCAAGATCGAGTCCGACCTCCTCATAATCCTCTCGGATGTCGATGGGCTTTGCGACAGGAATCCCAAGCTCTGCGATGATGCTCATTTGATTCCCCTTGTGGAGAGGATCACACCGGAGATCGAACGGATGGCGGGCAACCCCAACAGCACCAAGGGTGTGGGAGGCATGCGCACCAAGATTCAGGCCGCCAAGATCTGCTGCATCTCTGGCTGCAAGATGGTCATCGCCAACCACGGCATCGAGGAGGTCATCACCAGGATAGTGGATGGCGAGGAGATCGGTACGCTCTTCCTCTGTGGGGAGAAAGTGGACAAGAACCGGAAGCGCTGGATCCTGCTCGCGAACCCCTCTGGAAAGATAATGGTGGACCAGGGTGCGATGAACGCCCTCTTGAAAGGAAAGAACGGCCTCCTGCCCTCTGGGGTCATGGAAGTGACCGGGGAATTCGACAGGGGCGAAATTGTGGAGCTGGTTCATGACGGAAAGATCTTCGCCAAGGGCATAACCGACTTTCGCTCCGAGGAGCTGCAGAAGGTCAAGGGCGTCCATTCCAACGAGATCGAGTCGATACTGGGATACAGAAACTACAGCAACGTGATCAAGCACGAGAACCTGGCCCTTCTCCGGTAGTTCGTCCCTCTCTTAATTTCTTTAGAATGACGGGCACTACTTCGAACACATCTCCAATGATTCCAAAGTCCGCGA
>DATKXF010000026.1:0-16677 GCA_035529155.1 Methanomassiliicoccales archaeon
ATCTCTTCCTTCAATGTCCGAGGGTATCTCAGCTTCATGGTTCATACCTATGTTGGTCACTTTACTTGGACAATCCGAGCACTTGTGACCACTTCCTGACCACGGACTCGGATATCTCATAGGTCTTCTGCTTCTTACCAGTGCTCTCTACGAGCAGCCCCTTCTCCAACAGCTCCTGCAGCCTCCCCCTGACTATACGCCGGGAGGCCGAACCTGAACGGGATCTTAGTTCCTCAGTGATCTGGGATATGTTCAGACCAGGCTTGTCCAGCAGGATCCTCATTATCTCCTTGGAGATGGAGTCCTTAAGCTCAGGGAGTATCACGTCGATCGATATCGAGCCGTGTTTCTGATAGAGATTCAGCAGGCGGAAGTATCGACCCACGATGTCCTGGAAGCGAGATATGTGATCCGAAAGCTCCGCGTATGGTCGAGCAACGTCCCTCAGTGCTTCCTCGAGCTGCCCAATCCTCTTCGATAGGTCTTCTATCTCCTCCTGTTTTGGAGCCTCTGGATTTTCATCGGACACTGTTGATTAAACAGGCACGATAGGATTAATAAGTTGGCCAAACGGTTACCTGGGACGGATGGATTCAAAAACCAAGATGAAGGCGACGGAATTCTTTGGCGTCCACAAGGACAATGGCAGGTTGTACACCAAGAACCTGGTTCCCGGAGTGAGGGTATACGGCGAAAAGCTGGTCAGCTGGGGAGGTGAGGAATACAGGGAGTGGATGTACTCCAGAAGCAAACTGGCAGCCTATCTGAAACTTGGTGGCAGCTTCTTCCCATTCAATGATGATACCCAAGTACTGTATCTGGGAGCGGCCAGCGGTACCACGGCATCCCATCTTTCAGATATTCTGGTCTCAGGCACGCTGTATTGCGTGGAGATCTCGCCTCGTTCATTCAGGGACCTGGTGATGGTCAGCGATACGCGAAGCAACATTGTTCCCCTGCTTGCAGATGCGACGCAGCCGTCTAGCTTCGACTTCGCAGTGGCAAATGTAGATGTCGTCTACCAGGATGTTGCCCAAAGAGGGCAAGCCTCCATACTGATCAAGAACATGGAGCATTTTGGGGCTAGGATAGGAATGCTGGCCCTGAAATCAAGATCGGAGGATGTCTCACGAAGACCGGCCGAGATATTCAAAGAAGCGAGAACAGAACTCCTCAGAGCGGGTCTGAAGATGAGGGATATGCTTCCTCTTGACCCCTTTGAGAAGGATCACGCCATGATGGTGGTGGAGCGCGGATGAGATTCGTCTACGCTGTAGGATTCATTGATGACCTATTTCTGATGGTCTACAATCCCAGGAGAGATGGATGGGAAATGCCTGGAGGTCAGATGGAAGTGAATGAATCTCCAGAAGAGGCCATCGAGCGGGAATACCTGGAGGAATCCGGTCACATCTTCGTTGCAAGGGCTCGAAGGGACATGAACGATGTAGTTGTCTTCTCCGGTACCATTAAGAGGAAAGGGGATGGAGAGATGGATTGGGCCCTCTTCAACCACCTTCCCGATAGACTTGCATTCCCGGAGGTTGAGTATAAAGAGATCATTTCCTGGGCGCGTGAAAGCCTGGATAAGAAGAAGGATGAAATAGCGGGAACAACTAAGACTTAAATAGTAAGAGTCGCATTGGCTCGTACCTCATCCGTTAAGATTGTTATGGAGGATGTTGATGGCCCGTATGCATGCCAGGAGACGAGGAAGATCGGGATCGACCCGGCCGATATTGACGGAAAATCCAGAGTGGGTGCCGCTTAGCTCCAATGAGATTGAGGAGCAGATAGTTAGAATGGCCAAAGATGGAATTATCTCCTCGAGGATAGGTATGATCCTCAGGGACCAATATGGCGTTCCTTCTGTCAGGCTCTCTCTGGGTAAGAGCATATCAGACGTGATGAGCGAGAATGATCTTGTGCCCAAGCTTCCTGAGGATCTCGTCAGCCTGATGAAGAAGGCAATCAATCTCAACTCCCACATGATCGACAACCAAAAGGATGTCAGCAACAAGAGGAGCCTTCAGCTGATCGAGGCAAAGATCAGGCGTCTCACCAAGTACTACAAGAAGACGGGAGTTCTCCCCGAAGATTGGAAATACTCGATCAAGACCGCAGAACTGCAGATACAGTGAGGTTGAATGACCGCGGTCGAGCTCCCCGAGGGACTCCTCCAGAGGGTTTCGAAGGCGGTCGATTCAGTCCGCGAGTGTTCTCAGGTCCGCCTGATATCACATTACGACGCCGATGGCATCTCATCGGCGGGAGTTCTTTCTAAATCCCTATTGAAAGCTGGTATCGGCATCCATGTCACAATGGCTAAATCGCTCGATGAAGAGATGATCGAGAGATTGTCATCTGAGGCGCATGATTGCATCGTTTTCTCCGATATGGGCAGTGGAATGCTGCGAGAACTGGAATCACTGAATACCAAGGTTGTGGTTCTGGATCACCACCGCCCTCAGGGAGACTCGGATGAGGTCATCCAAGTCAATCCCCATATATGGGGAATAGACGGGATGACCGGGTCTTCGGCCAGCGCGGTTTGCATGCTTTTTGCGATCACCATGGACGAAGGGAATTGGCCCCTCCTGCCCGTGGCTTTCGCGGGGATAGCCGGCGACAGACAGGATATTCGAGAACTGACAGGGGTAAACGGCTGGCTTCTGAATAAAGGGAAATCAAGGAATCTTGTCGAGGTCAGAAGGAGATCCCTCGTTCCAAGAGGACCTCTCGGAGATATCGCGAAAAGCTTCGAACCCTACCTCCTGGGCTTCAGTGGTTCTGAAGAGGGGATAGCCTCGTTGCTCGGACAGGCAGGACTTACTAGCGAGGAGAGAGGAGATTCCATCGACGAGAGGAAAAGAAGGAAGCTGGCCTCACTTATTATCCTAAGTCTACTGGAGCAGGGAGTCGAATCCGCGACACTTGATGAGCTCACTGGAGAGACCTATTACTTTCCATCTTGGAACATGGAGTCAGGCGACCTTGCATCCCTTCTCAACGCCTGCGGAAGGATGGGTATGGAGGGGACCGGACTGTCTCTGACCCTGGGGGACCCCCGAGCTCTGGAAAAGGCAAGGACTCTCGGGGCAGATTACGACTCTGAGGTTCTCACTGCACTGACCGGGATTGAGGACAGGATAGAACAGATGGACAATATCCAGTTCTTCCACAATCAGAACCCCAGCCTCTCGGGAGTGGTCTGCGGGATCACCATGCAATACATCGCGGACAAGAACAAGCCGACTCTTGCCCTGGCAGAGAAGGGAGGTAAGCTCAGAATCTCTTCCCGTGCCACGTTCCCCTTGCTCGAAAGGGGCGTTGACCTATCCGAGGCGCTCAGACAGGGTGCAGAGAAAGCGGGAGGCCTGGGAGGCGGTCATGCCATCGCTAGTGGTGCCACGATCCCAGTTGAAAAGGAGAAGCATTTCCTGGAAGCCGTGAACTCAATCGTGGGAGAGCAGAAGGTCTTGAGGAATAAGTGACCTATCTCCAGGTGACCTCGACCTCGTCGGTCCTGTATCTCTGGTTGACGGCTGTTTCTTCAACCGTCATTTTCACGCCAGCTTTGTGCATGACAAGGCCCGTCCAGGCTATCATCGCCCCGTTGTCCACGCAGAGTTTGGAATCGGGAACGAACATCTTCGCGCCCCTCTGAGAGACCATCTCCTGCACCATTCCTCTGAGCCTCTTGTTCTGGACCACTCCTCCACCCAGCAAGACCTCCTCCTTCTCAACATGCGCCATCGCCCTTTCCGTGACCTCGGTGAGCATGGCGAAACAGGTCTCCTGCACTGAGAAGCAAACGTCCTCAAGCCTCTCTCCCTTCTTGCGCTGCTGGAGAGCCGCGGTCAGTATCCCCGAGAAGGCCATGTCCATTCCCTTCACCGAGTAGGGCAGATCCAGTAGATTCTCCCCCTCCAAGGCCATTTTCTCGATGGTCGGTCCCGCATAGTACCCCAGTCCCATTTCCCTACCGAGCTTGTCCAGCATGTTGCCTATGCCAATGTCGAGAGTCTCACCAAAGATACGATATCTTCCGTTGGCAAAGGCGATCACCTGGGTATTCCCCCCCGAGGCATAGAGGAGGACGGGATCGGATGCACCGGTTCTGGCCACGCCGATCTCAAGGTGTGCAATGCAATGGTTCACCCCCACTATGGGGACCTCAATGGATAGGGAGAGCGCCCTTGCAGCGGTGGCCACAGTTCGCAAGCAAGGACCCAGCCCGGGTCCCTGGGAAAAGGATATCAGATCGATGTCATCGAATTCAAGCCCTGACTTATCAAGGGCTTTGCCCACCAAAGGAACAACATTCTCGGCATGGTGGTTAGCCGCCTCCCTGGGATGGATCCCACCCTTCTCGGGCCTATACATCCTGATTTCATTGGCGAGTATGTCGGCATTGTCGTCAACGATGCCAACTCCCACAGTATGGGCTGTTCCCTCTATTCCCAGGGAGATCATGTTAGCGATCCCTTCATGCGCTATTATCAGAGAGCGACCTCAGCTTGTTCAAGATGTTTATTGCTCCGTCGATTGGTTCGTCGTCAACAACGAGAATAGGGGTTGGCTTTTCAAGGAGCTCATAGAATGCGGCCTCGGCCATCCCGGCTGGGGTAGAGGCGTCCACGAATTGGATATCCATTCCAGTAGGTATCCTCTCCTTCACATAATCACATTTCTGACAATCAGGTTTGGTGAATAGCAGTATCTCGGGCATCTTAATTCCAATCCTCTATCATGGGGGGTCAATTAATATCTTACGGAGAGACCTCTTATATGTGGATAGGAATGCCAAGAACGGGAGTCAACCGTGGCTTTTTCAGGGTTAGCCAGAGGGGCGAGCGAAAAGCATTTAGATAGGAAAAGCATATGCTGCTCCCCGCATGGGCTCATGGTCTAGTGGTTATGACGTCGCCTTGACACGGCGGAGGTCCCCGGTTCGAATCCGGGTGAGCCCACTTTCAGGTTTTTCAATCGCTAGGTTTTCTCGTTGGCTCAAGATTCCTATAGAGAGTATCAGTAAAATGATGAGTTGCTGATTCATCACGGTGTCTTTCGAGAGGTTGCCCTAATTATTCGTACCTTTTGCTTAAAAAGACTCGGTCAAGCGTTTACTTGCGTGTGAATATATTATATACCTTTCCATATTCTGTCTTGGGTTGAGTGTCATGTCGAGTGACTTTCGATTAGAAGGGGTCTTTCCGGCCCTCGTGACACCGTTCGATAAGCAGAAGGAGATCAACGAGGAAGCTTTTAGGCTACTCATGGATACAGTCCTCGAACATGTGGACGGATTCGTTCCCTGTGGTACCACAGGCGAGTTCGAATACATGACCATCGAGGAGAGGAAGAGGCTCTTCGATATCTGCATCGACCAGGCGAACGGAAAGCGTCCAATCATCGCCGGAACTGGCGCCCCCGGCACCAGGCAGGCGATCGAGCTTACGAGGTACGCAGAGGACGCGGGTGCCGATGCCTGCTTGGTAGTAACTCCATATTTCTTGCATCCATCTGATAAGGGAATTCATGAACACTTCTGGCAGGTGGCCAATTCCACCGACCTTCCGATAATTCTGTACAACATACCACAGTGCGTCGGGGGCTTGCTACCGCGAAGGGTCGTGGAGGATCTGGCTGAGATCGAAAACGTGGTGGGTTTGAAGGACTCCTCGGGAGACCTCACCTACACAATGGAGATCATAGAGAAAGTCAAAGGCAAAATCAACGTCGTCGTAGGCCATGATGAGGTCGTTCTCCCCGCCCTGGCTGGAGGCTGCACCGGAATGATACTTGCCAGTGCTCAGGTCTATCCAGACATCTGGCAAAGGGTTTACAAGGCTGTGAAGGAAGGGGATCTGGAAACCGCCCGCAGGGAGCAGCTGCAGGTCCAGAAACTCTCGAGGATCTTTACCAGATACGGTGGCTTTGTCCCCATCAAAGCGGCCCTTAGCGCGATGGGGGTGAAAGTTGGGACTCCCAGAAAACCGCTCAAGGTAGGCGGTGTGATACTCCACGAGGACAGAGAAGAGATTCGCCTTGAGCTAGAGAAGATCGGCAAGGTTCCACCCTCAGAGGTGAAGATAGAACTGCCCGATCTTCCATTGGAGAAGCGCTTTGAGGATATCGGCATCACCGCTGATCAGACTGATGAGGTTGAGATACTCATAGGCGACGGCACCGCTGGTGAAGGCATCAATAAGGTGTCCATTGATCTTGTTGCAGGGCGGAAGATCGGACCTGTCGGTGACAGCTTCGCCTCGCAGATCGTTTACCTGAGACATGGATATGAAGCACTCCCGAGCGTCCTGGAACCCAACCTATCGGCAAAACCCTCAACGCTGATAGTCCCGACGGTTGAACTGAAGAACCTGAGGCAGGCCAACATCTACTACGGACCTGCACAGAGTGGTATCGCCAGGGCCATATCGGACAAGGTGGAGGATGGTATCATTCCGATGGAGATCATCGATTCGCACGTGATGTTGACCAAGGCATTCGTACATCCTAACGCGCTGGAAAGGGACATACTGTTCAACAATTTCTACGCCGCAACCTCACAGGCTATTGACAAGGCCTTCGGGAAGGGGGTGTGATAGATGTTAAAGGCAGAATGGCTCAAGGGAATATACCCCGCTCTCGTCACCCCATTCAAGGACGATGAGAGCATAAACGAGGAGATGCTGAGGAACCTTGTCGAGCACCTCATGCCCGATGTGGACGGATTCGTGGTCAACGGTACGACCGGTGAATTCGTTTACCTGTCCGAGCAGGAGAGGAACCGTGCTATAGAAGTCGTTGTAGACCAGGTGGACGGAAGGAAGCCGGTCATCGCGGGAACCGGTTCCAGCGGTACCAAGATCACTGTCGAGCTCACCAAGGACGCCATGGACCTTGGTGCGGATGCTGCACTAGTGGTCACGCCTTACTACTTCAACCCTTCATGGAAAGAGATGTACGAGCACTTTGACGAGGTCAACTCGGTTGGATTTCCGATCATTCTCTATAACATACCGCAGTGCACGAATGTCCATCAGAAGTGGTGGACATCGGAAGGTCTGGCATACCTTGATAACGTCATTGGGATAAAGGACTCCAGCGGGGACATGTCCTACATGGCCGCCCTCTTCGAGAAGTTCAGAGGCAAGATCAGCATCCTGTGCGGTCACGACGAGGTGGCAATGGCGGCAATGGCAGAGGGAGCTGATGGAGTCATCCTGGCAAGCGCCAATTTGATTCCCAACATCTGGCAGGATATACGAAACCACATCAATAAGGGAGAGATCGAAGAGGCTAGACAGCTTCAGCAGAAGATACAGAAGCTTGTGAGGATAGTTGCACGGACCAGCGGCCCCCAATCATGCAAGGCGGGTCTGTGGACGATGGGTGTCGATGTAGGGAAGTCCAGAAGGCCTACCATGCCCGGAGACGCCTTCCAGCACGAGGATTATGAAGAGCTCAGGATCGAGCTAGAGAATATTGGTAAGATACCCAAAAGGGAGATCGAGTACGACCTTGGAAAGAGGAAGATTCGGACTAACGTGTTCGCGACTCCGCAGACACCCTCGGTGGTAAGGAACTTCGAGCTCCTAGTAGGGGAAGGATTCGCGGGACCGCCCGTTCAGGAGACCGCCCACACCGACCTTCTGATAGGACTCAAGGGAGGGCCCGTCGAGAAGGCTATCGATCGTGCCCTTGCGGTGGATGTGGACCAGGCCAAGATGCGAATCGTATTGGACCGCCCAAGGACATTACTGGTGCCCACGATCTCGACCAGGACGGCTAGTCAAGAGGAGCTTCTTTATGTCCATGCGGTTGATGGGCTCAAGTGGGGTATAGAGGCCTCGATTAAGGACGGATTCCTTCCGGAGGATATGCTTGATGATATTGTGCTGCTAGCCAACGTTTTCGTGCATCCTGCTGCGGCCAACAGGCGCAGGGTCATGGTGAACAACTACAAGGCTGCCAGGCACGCCATCAGGAAGGCGATCGAGGGAAGGCCAACGATGGATGAGATCTTCTACCAGAAGAGATCTGTCAGGCATCCGTTCAAGTACACCCCATAAGGGCGCTCTAAAAACGCTTCAGGGAGGTTATCCTCCCCGTTCCAATTATTTTTGAGAATTCTCAGGTTCCAATAAAGGAAGAAAAATGGATAGAACTCAGTAAACTGATGGTTCTATCACATATTTACAGTAGTTCATTCCAGTTCCGAAACACTCGGTGTCCGTGACCTTCAGAGGGACTCCCGATCTTGTCTCCAGGATGGCTTCAATAATTCCCTCGTTCAAAAGGCAGAGAGTCTTGCTGGCTTCGGGGAGCTCTTTGCAGTCGTAGTCGTCCCTGATGATAAGGGTCAAGGGAAGGAATGTGTAGACGCAGACCTCCCCCATTTCGTGAATCTCATAGAACTCTTGGATCTCCTCCATCAGCTCCTCGATGGAGGTGGATTTCATTGACTTGGACAGCTCAGTCCCTATCTGCCTTCCTATGTCCTTGAGGACAGGGTCTATGTTGAACCCGATGGCCTCAACCCCAAGGATTATGCTTCTGATCATCCCCTTCAGAAACGAGCTGGGAGTGCCAATCGAACTCTGGATGGTTTCCCCCACGGCCCTCCTCAGGTCTTCCCTGGGGACAACCGAGCTCCCGACAGGCCTTGAAATCAGATAGAATATCTTTCGCCGGTTGTCGGTAGGATCGTCCCTCGAGGCGACCAAGCCCTCCTTGACCATCTTGTCCAGATGCACGGACAGAGTTGATTGGGCCTTGCCAGTGAGTAAAGCAATCTCGCTCAGGCTTAGGTCCTTCCTCTGAAGCTCACCAAGAATTTTCTGTCGGACCGGATTAGACACCTGCTTCAGTCCGGAACTTGTAGAGTAGACGTCAAAGGCCGACTTCTTGTTCATATGAGCCCACCCCCAAATGCCAAGGATAATATTTAAGATGTGTGAAGACAGCAAATTCGCCCTTTGCGGAGACGATCGACCTCAATTTGTTGGTTCAAATCCAATGTTTCCGCCTGAAGTAGAGTACAAGAAGAAGGGCAAGGGAGATCATCACTATCCAGACCATATAATATCCCCAGTCCCAGTTCAATTCCGGCATGTTGGCGAAGTTCATCCCATAGACACCGGCAATGAAGGTCAGTGGAATGAAGATCGTGGCTATTATGGTGAGCGTCTTCATGACCTCGTTCATCCTATTGCTCACCGACGACATGTGTATGTCAAGGAGACCTGAGAGCACGTCTCGAAATGACTCCATGGTCTCGATCAATTCCACAGTGTGGTCGTAGATGTCCCTTATGAATATGGCTACCGCGTCAGTGATCAGTGTGTTCTCTGATCTAGCCATAGTGTTGATGAGCTCTCTTAAAGGCCATAGAGATCTCCGAACTATGAGCAACTGTTTCTTCATGGAGTTGATAACCTTTGGAGCATCTTTCATGAAGCCAGAGGATATCTCCAGATCGATGCTCTCAATCCAGTTGCCGATGCCCTCCATCACCTCGAAGTAATTGTCAATGATGGAATCCAAAAGGGAATAGGCCAGATAATCTGGCCCCATCTTCCTTATCCTCCCCTTGCTGTTCCTTATCCTGTCACGGACCCGTTCGAAGCAGTCTCCCTCCTTCTCCTGGAAGGAGATCACGTAATTGCGACCCAAAACTATCGATACCTGCTCGGAGTCCACCAGATTCTCTTTTTTGTCGAAGGATAGCATCTTCACAGTAATGAAGAGGTAATCTTCGTAATCCTCAATCTTTGGCCTCTGGCCAGTGTGCAGTATGTCCTCAAGTACAAGGGGATGGAGGCCGAACGCTTCGCCAAGCTCTTTGATCATCTCAATATTGGACAGGCCATCGACGTTGATCCATGAAATCGTGGAGGTCTCTTTGAGACGAACACATTCCTGGACAGTGGCTTCCTTCCACTCCTGGATCTCGGCCATGTCGTAGTCGATGACGCGTATCTTGGGCTCTTCTTCCCTCTCTTCACCCACAAACACCAAGGCGCCCGGGGGAAGTCCTCTCCCCTTGGAGGAGGTCCTAAAGAGCTTGTTCATTTCCCGGCTCAGCCTTTTGGTGGCGTTCATGTTCCCTCCAGAATATTATATCGATATCTTAGATTTATGAGTTTCTTTTCCAACTCAATATGAGCCAATCCGACTGACTAGAGTTCCCTAGGTAACGATACATTTCTATTCATCATACCCATTTACGAGTGGTGAACAATTGAAGGTGGCTATAGGCGACCGGGAGAACGATATCAAGGCGGTCTGGTTCGAAAACGGAAGAGTGAGAATGATCGATCAGAGAATTCTTCCCCAGCGTTTCATGATCATCGATTTCGAGGATCATCGGAAGGTCGCCGAGGCCATTTCCAATATGACGGTGAGAGGCGCCCCGTCGATAGGGGCGACCGCCGCTTACGGAATGGCATTGGCGGCGATCCACGGACAGGACATGGCTGAAGCAGAAGCGATCCTCAAGGGTTCCAGACCCACCGCTAACGATCTATTCTATGCGGTGGATTACATGTTGAATTCCATCCAATCGGGGTTGGATGCCCTTGAAGCCGCGGAAAAGTATGCAGATGACATCGTCGATAGGTGCAGGCTAATCGGGGAACATGGATCATCCCTAATAGAGGATGGGGCCAGGATCATGACCCACTGCAACGCTGGAGCGCTTGCTGCCGTAGACATCGGGACTGCCCTCGCTCCGATCAAAGATGCCTGGAGTAAGGGAAAGCAGCTGTTCGTATACGTTTCAGAGACCCGGCCCAGACTGCAAGGGATGCGACTTACAGCGTGGGAGCTGCTCAACGAGGGCATCCCCCACGCCATCATTCCTGACGGAGCCTCCGGCCATTACATGAAGCAGGGAGTTGACCTGGTCATCACCGGAGCGGATAGGATCACATCCAATGGTGATGTTGCTAACAAGATAGGCACCTACGAGAAAGCTGTGATAGCCAAAGAGCTTAAGATCCCGTTCTATGTTGCGGCGCCGTTCTCCACCTTTGATTTCTCCATTAGCAATGGCCAGGACATACCGATCGAACACAGGTCTGAGGAGGAGGTGACGATGATCGACGGTTCGAGGATCGCCCCGCTGGGTTCACCGGCCTTCAACCCGGCATTCGATGTGACTCCGGCAGGGTTGGTTACCGCCTTCATCACGGAGACTGGTGTACTGAAGGTAGAGGACATCCACAAGATCAGGAGTGAGAATGATGTCCTCTGAGAGCAGCCTCCGGATGGAGATGGTGAGATTCGGGAGACTGATGTCGGAGAGGGGTCTGACCTTCGCGACCGGCGGGAATCTAAGTGTGAGGCTGGATGAGGAGACCGTTCTCATAACCCCATCTGGTGTAAGAAAGGGCGAGATGAGGGGAGACGACCTCATAGTCATGAACCTGAGTGACGGAAGCTTCGAAGGACACGGGAAGCCCTCGATCGAGGCGCCACTGCACACGATTTTCTACAAGAGGAAAGATGTCAACGCCGTTCTACACGGTCACCCTCCATTCTGCACGATACTCGCGGTGACGGGGAAGACCCTCAAGACCGCCCTGATTCCTGAAGGGATATTGGTGCTAGGCAGAGTCCCATTGGTCCCTTACAGAACACCTGGTTCAGTCGATCTCGCCTCTTCCCTCATGTCAGCAAAGGGAGATGGAAAGGGATATCTCATGGAGAAGCACGGCGCCCTTGCGGTGGGAGCCGATCTTGGGGAGGCCTTCAATCGATTGGAGGAAATGGAGTTCATAGCCAGCATCCAGGTTCGAGTAGAGAAACTTGGTGGGGCGGAGGAACTCCCCGATGAGGAGATTGAGAAGATCCTCCGCCTATGAACCCAGATTATCTAAGGGTGTCTCAGATCCCCTCAAGATGATCATTTTCGTTCATCTTCACTAGGACCAATCTGTCTCCTCTTCTCGAATACTGGGAGATGGCGCCGTTGTCCATTTCCACATTATACAGGTTGTCGAGATGACAGCCAAGAACGGTCATGGTGAACACCTGGAAGATGAAGTTGTGCGTCACCAGGAGTGTGTTCTCATTCTCCCGATCCCAGAGGTCTTGAAGGATGAAACGGGACACCCTTTCATAGACTTCGAGAACACTTTCTCCTCCAGGGAATCGTAACTGGGAAGGGTGATTTTTCATTAATTCGTATTCTTGGGGGTGACTTATTCGAGCCTTTTCCAGATCAATTCCGGTCCATATTCCACAATCTGGGTCAGAGAGTTCGGGTGACTCAGTGAATGGGATTCCAAGAACCTCGGAGACTATTTCAGCCGTCTCCACGGATCTCAGCACAGGGCTGGTGTATATGGACGAAATCTGCTTTTTTCGAAGGGTTTCAGCAGCTGCTCTTGCTTGCTCTCTACCCCTTTGGCTGAGCTCGATGTCAGAGTGTCCCCTGAATAGCTTTTTCCTGTTCCATTCGGTTTCTCCGTGCCTGAGTAGATATATCATTCGCCAGGCCATGTTGGACCTCCAAGTCGGATAGGCAGAGCGGGCTATCACTCATTCTCGTGATAATTCTTATGGTGCTTCTCGTCGACTGGAGATAGTAATGTTTAGTCTATATGTATTTACAATAAGTAAAGTTAATATAACATAATGTAATATATACATTACATATAGGTGATGAAATGAAACCTATGATGTACAGGTTCTACGCAAGATTGGGTTTGATCATCGTAGCCCTATTCGTTGCCCTCTCCATATTCCTAGAGATCTATGCTTTGCCCTTGATAGTTACCCCAGTTGCCATTCTGTGTCTCCTTGCTCTGAGACGTCAAGTTGATGGATTGATAATCGATGAAAGGACCTATCGCATAAGTGAGCTCGCTTCCAGAAGGACTGTGCAGTTCGTTGGGGTTGCTACAGGAATAGCAGGCGGGGTGATGGTTGTTCTAGGACAGATGGGGTACGAGGAGGCCTCCTTACCTGGATATGCCATGGGATTCATGGCCTCCTTCCTCATATTCTGCTACATTGGGTTCTATAGGTATTATAGGAGGAAGCTGGGAGAGTTCACCGATGCAGAATAAGATCAAGGTCCTCAGGGCAATGCATGACCTCACCCAAGAGGAGTTAGCCAGCAGGATAGGGGTTACCAGGCAGACAATTATTGCTATAGAGAAGGGAAGGTACGACCCCTCACTGGACCTAGCATTCAAGATCGCAGGTTACTTCCAACTGAGTATAGAGGATATTTTCAAACCATGATATGTCAAGAGAAGTTGGTATAAGTTCCTTAATTTTATTTTCCGGAGAAGCGTCAAAGATTCTTAGTCATCCTGATGGCGTCCTCGCCATCTGGATAATATCCTGCCTCCCCACCGTCAACGGAGAACTCAATGGAATTGTACAGGTCTCTTGCCGCGGTGTTGCCTGTTCTAACCCTTAGAACGATCTTGTTGTACATACCCCTGAAACCTGGCAGTCTCTTATCAAGATAGGCTCGGGTTATGCCCCTCCCACGCATCTCTGGAATAATGCAGATCGAGTGAAGCGATATCGTCCGAGAATTCCTTCTGGTTAGATAGACTGAGTAACCTACCGGTGTGCTCCCGGTTTCGATCACGTCGACGATGATCGAGCGATGAGGGTTGCGAATGAAGTGACCTATCTTCTCCTTGGAGAACCTGTCCACCTCGTTGAACGACCTGTTCTCCATCTCTACCAGCATGGAGAGATCTGCTTTTTCGGCTGGTCTGAAGGAGATCTCATGATCCTTATATTCCTTCAAATTCCTCACCGACCAGGTACTTCACGATGCTGGAATAGATCTCTGGATTAGCCTCGTCTTCGAAGCCTGCGTCAATGTTAGGATTGTCATTGACCTCTATGACGAAGAACTCACCATTGACTTCCTTGATATCCACCCCATAAAGGCCTTTGCCAATGGCTCTGGATGCACTGAGGGCGACATTGACCAAACCCTTGCTGACCTCGTCCATCGTGGGACATTGGACGGTGCAGACCGATGTCTTTCCATCCTCCCTTCGGTCATAGATTCTCCAGCCATTCTTGGGCATGATGTACTTCACAACTGCCAAGACCTTGCCTCCAAGGGTGACCACCCTCCAGTCAAAATCGCTTGGAATGAACTGCTGGGCAATGATCCGATCGGTCCTGCGAAGGAACCTCTTCCCGATCCTTACGAACTCCTGGGGGTTGCTGGCCTTCTCCACCTTGGCGGAGAAGCTGGACTCGGGAGCCTTCAATACAAGTGGAACTCCCAGTGTCTCAAAGAGTTCGTAGGCGTTCTCCTCGATCACCTCGTCGGAATCAAGAAAGACCGTGTCCGGAAGGGATACGTTGTCTCGCATCAACCGCTTGTACATGTGGACCTTGTCGCAGCATATCCTGATGCTTTCCGAGTCGTCCAGGATCCGTTTTCCCTTCATCTCCGCCATCCTGGAGACCACGTAGGTGACGTTCATTGGGTCTGTCAACGCCCTGATGAAGACGGCATCGTAGTTCTCAAGCAGCTGGATATCGTTCCTGAAGACGAAATCAAGCTGATGACCCATCTGAAAGGCGGCAAGCCTGAAGTTTGATAGGGATGTGAGCTCTGGGGACCTGCTTATGGTGTATCTCTCTGTGAATATCGCTATTCGCGCCATACACCCATCCCCTCCAAAATCCTCTTCTCGTTAAGGGTCAGATCCTCCTCAAGCAGCGGCTCGATCGAGGAGAGCAGATAGCTCTGAGGAGTGACCACAGTCTTGATCTTCATCAGTGGAAGATGGAACACCTCAAACGCCCGCTTGACGAAGTCCCTGTATTCCTTCACTAAGGTCTTTCCCATGATGCATCGGACTGTATCGATCCTGAAGTTCGATGGCAGCTGCTGAACATGGGCCGCGAACTTACCAGACATCGTTATGCGCTTCACCTTGGTCTCCACCTCCTCCTTGCTCTCAATGATCTCGTAACCGGTGGAGAATGGGTTCACGGGGTAGGCAATCAGAGGTGGCTTGACATCATGAGGGAAGTTTATTATGCGCCCCTCGAGGACCGGTATGCCTCCAAGTTTGGCCTTTTCCAAGGCAAGGGGAGCGATGTAGGCATCAATTATCTCCTGAGTAGAGGGATATATTCTCCTCCCAGCCACCTCGGCGTCAAGAGAAAGGTAATACCCTTCGGTCATGTAGGTGTAATCGCCATGGAGATTGAACCAAAGCTGCTCACTCTTCGAAAGTCCGAACATCTCTTGGTTCAATTCCTGATTTAGAAGAAAAAGTATGCTACCCATCTATTCGCGTTCCTTGACTAAGTTTGTCAGGTTCAAAGGTATCCCTTAGACCTGGAGGTCAATTAAATTTTCGGATATTTCAAACTTACTGTAGTTACAATTTCACATGACCATCCCCTCGAGAGATGCGATAAAAAGAATTAACCGGTCCCCTATTCACGTAACATGATCTTGGTCACCAAGTGGTTCGGCGTTTTCCTATGCGACGGGGATAAAGTAAAGAAGCACATCCTCTTCGAAAAGGACCCCCGGCTCATGGCCGAAAGGATGGCCGCGGTGCAGAGAGGGGAGATTCTTCCTGAAGAAGAGGAGCTCGCCGGAAGGGGTGTCAAGGTCGCAGACCCCCGCCTCTCCAAACTGGGTAAACCAGTGTTCTTCGATTCCTCGTTCATAAGACCAGAGAATTACGGCCTCGGTAGAGACCTTATGCATGAGGTCATGGTCAACCTTGCCAAGCTTCGGACTAGAGAACCAGTTAGCAGGGATAGGTGTATTCTCCAGGCGATTAGGGCGATAGATGACCTCATCGAGACCATCAACCTCATGAGCGGGAGGCTCCACGAGTGGTACGGGCTATACTTCCCAGAGCTTTCGGATTACGCCAGGGACGAGAGGTATCCCTTGCTGATAATGAATATGGGAGACCGGGATGCTGTTATCAAGGAGTTGGGTCTTGAACTCGAATCAGTCGGACACGAGATGGACGAGAGGGACATCGCTCCCGTGAGAGATCTGGCTGCTCAGCTTATCCAGCTCTACGAGAGGAAATCCGAGTTGGAGACATATCTGGCACAGAGCATGGAAGAGGAGGCTCCCAACCTCACGCATTTGCTGACGGCGAACCTTGGAGCGAGGTTGATCTCCCTTGCGGGCGGATTGAAGCGCCTTTCACAGCTTCCTTCGAGCACTGTCCAGCTTCTCGGTGCTGAGAAGGCCATGTTCCTTCACCTGAAGAACGGAAAGAGCCCCCCGAAGCATGGGGTGATATACCAGCATCCTCTAGTGCACCGGGCAGCGCCCTGGCAGAGGGGAAAGATGGCCCGCACGCTCGCGGGTAAGATTTCTATCGCCGCCAAGGTGGACGAGTGGGACGGAGAGTTCATTGCGGACCGCTTGAAGGAGGAGCTGGATGCTAGAGCGGAGGAGATCAAGAAGAAGTATCCAAACCCTCCCAAGAGAAAGAAGTCGAAGCGGAGGAAATGAACAAAACTTTTATCCATGATACCATATCCCTGATTGATAGCCATGTCTTGGACCCAAGCTGAGGTTAGAGAGCTCAAGGTTAACAGGTATGTACTGATCGATGATGAGCCCTGCAAGATTATATCCATTTCAACGTCCAAGCCCGGAAAGCACGGTGAGGCCAAGGCCAGAATCGAAGC